>NZ_JBWDLI010000008.1:62125-200102 GCF_056238625.1 Colwellia sp. F1 | reverse complement strand
CTGTGCATCGTCAATTTAGAAAGCTAACGAAAACGAAAGGCGCTTTTCCAAACGAAAACAGCTTGTTGAAATTACTTTATGCTGGCATATTAAACGCCACTGAGAAATGGACCATGCCAATCCACAATTGGAGCTTGTGTTTATCTCAGCTGGCCATTTATTTTGAAGGACGCTTAGACAGCGTACTCGATATTTAAGAATTTAAGCTGACACAGAATTTTGAACGCCCTCTATGGAAAATAATAATTGGCTTGATAGTGTTTATTACCAGTAAACACATTTATTCGTTGCGTGCCATAGTGGGCACGCTTTAACAACTTAATCGACCATGAGTGAATTTGCCATGTGTCATTCCTGTTTTATCAATTGACTGAAATGACACAGGCTTGGAAACATTACCCTTTATAAAGCAAGCAAGCTATAGACTGTTTTATTCTCCACCGCATCCGCCGCAACACACTCCATCTTCGCCGTGCACTTTTTTCTGCTCCTTGCCTTCATCTATCGTTTTACTGCCCTCATCTTCTGGCTTATTTGATTGGACTCTTTCGCTAGTTGTTGCTTGTTTGGTATTTTTTTTAAATAAAGTAAACATAATATAACCCTCTGGCTTTTAGTAAAATAGCTTCATCATTCTGGTATAAATTACGATGCTAGGTATTCAGTACTGATAGTAAAACCTTTATGATTCCAACTATCTCGCTCGGTTACTCAAGTAACCTCTCCTGCTGGTTAATCCAACATACTTTCTAAGGAATGTGACACGCCTATTCGCTGATGCACTACTGGGCTAGTTGTCGTATATAAGGTCGGTATCCGGTCTTTTTCTAATAGCGTTTCTGCAATTGAAAACGCTGCTAATGCCGCTTCATGAAAACCACATAAAATTAACTTTCGTTTGCCTGGGTAATAATTAATATCACCAACGGCATAAATACCCGGTACGGAGCTTTGAAATGATCGTGTATCAACCTGTATTTGATGTTGATGCATTGCTAGGTGCCAATGTGCAATTGGCCCAAGTTTCGGTGACATACCAAAGCAAACAACAAGTTCATCTAATTCAACTCTACGTTTAATACCGTCTTTTGAGTCAACAGTCAGCCCTGTTAATCGACTGTCTGTTTCCTGGAAATCACTAACCTGCCCACATAAAAATTGCATTTTAAGCTGTTCGCATAAGGCTTTCATTTGATTGACACTACTTGGCGCCGCTTTAAAGTTTGTACTGCGATGAATAAGCAATACACTTTTAGCTATTTTTTGTAGCGTTAAACTCCAATCTATTGCCGCATCGCCGCCACCTAAAACCACCACATTTTTATTTCTAAAGTGCTCTAAGTGACTAATTCGATAAAAAAGTTGTTTATCTTCAAATTTTTCAATTAAAGGTACTTTTAATTTAACTGGTGAAAACGCCCCATTACCCGCAGCAATAATAACCGCACGACATTTTATGATTGTTTTTTTATCTGTGCTTACGGTAAAGGTGTTGGCTGCACTTTTATCAATATTATCAACGCGCTCAGCTAATAAAAACACAGGTTCAAAAGGTGCAGCCTGTTGCCAAAGGTTATCGATAACGTCACTGGCTTTAGCATTTGGTAGGGCTGGAATATCATATATTGGTTTATCTGGATAAAGTTCACTGCACTGGCCACCAATGTCAGGCAAACTATCAATAACAACTGACTTCAAGCCTTGTAAACCCAGTTCAAATATTTGAAATAAACCGACAGGGCCAGCACCAATAATCACTACATCTGTCGTTAACACTTTCATTAATATCTCCTTGGTACAGCAAACTGCCTAACAATATGCACTGATAGACTAACTAAAGCACAATATATGCCAAATAAAATTACCCAATAAAATCAAACAACTAAAAACTTGCATACAATAAGATCACCAAAGACACCACAAACCGTGTCTTAATGACAACAATGGCGAGTCACTTCGACACTAATATGGGTAATATCGCTTGGGTTAAAATAAAAACCATTGAAAAAACAATAAGATAAATATCGGAACGCTTTTTGCTATTTATAAGCCATCACCTTCAATAGAGCGCTACATAAGAACGTGTCAATGCTTGCTAACATCAATAAAACACTGCAGCTTGTTGTCGAACGCTATTATCAGTCGACCTTAAACACAGCACAGTTGTTACTTAACTTGATAAAAAAGAAAATATTAAGCCTATATCGCTCAGACGTTAGTGGGCCAGAACACTTATTGCTCGTGCAAAGGAACATTGCTGTTTTTGAAAGCGAAGCGATGTTAGAGCAAACTATGCATAGCCATTCTTATTACCAAGTACATCATCTAAAAGCGATCAGTGAAAGACTAGATGAAGCATAATCACCATGACCAAGCACAAATAGTGCGAGTGTTCATGATAACAACAATAATTAACAGGAAGTGTTGTGGCCACAGTTAATAGCGATGTCCTTCTCGATGTTACAGACGATGTCATATTGACATCATCCAGCACATCTACCGCAGTGAGTACAAAACGACCTGGCTCTGTTGCAGTATGGGTTTTTATTTATGCGGAATTAACCGAATTTGCTTTATTCTTTGTTGGCTTTTTATTAGCCAAATTTTATTACCCTGTTGAGTTTTATCAAGGGCCTGCCCATATCCCGATAACCACAGGATTATTAAATACACTAATTTTACTCAGCAGTAGCTTTTTTGTGGCTCGTGCTATGCAAGCAATCAGACGAGATGATAAAGACCGCACAGTGTTTTGGTTAATACTCACTATTATAGCTGGGCTGAGTTATTGTGGCGTTAAAGCGTGGGAATATCATTTAAATGAACAAGCTGGTATTACGTTGCGTACTAATTACTACTTTTCTAGTTATTACTATATTACCTTTAATCACTTGTTACACGTGGTCATTGGCACTATCACCATAACTATCGTTACCGTGCTTACCGCTTGTGGCTATTACACTAAATCTAATCATGAGGGGTTAGAAAGTGCGGCAAGTTACTGGCACATGATTGATCTAGTTTGGGTACTCATTTTCCCACTTTTATATGTATTAAGGTAATCAAGTGAAAAATAGCCATTATCAAAAAATAAAACAGTCTTTATCTGACCGAATATTCAGTATTTGGGCTCGTTTGGTCGCCTTAACGCTGCTCAGTGCAGTAATTGCAGAAACAAATAATACACTAATTGTTGCTACCATTTTTGTTTGCGTTATCGTGCTTCTTAAAGGCCGTTGGATCATTAATGATTTCATGGGATTAAAACATGCCGACACACTAACTAAAGTAATGGTGAGACTGTATTTTTATGGCATGACCACCCTTGTTGGCTGCGCAGTTGCTTACTCACAATATAGACAAGCACTACCCGGGTAAGGTTGACGGGAGCTAAGATGCCCTTACCGACAAAGCTTAGGTTAAACCTAGACGCTTAGCCTGGCGATATAAGTTCCCTCGGTCAAGCTGCAACTGACGTGCAGCTTTTGCCCAAACATGATCGTTTTCTTCCATTGCTTGTGTGATTAACTGGCGTTGAAAATCACTTATCATGTCATTATAAGACTTATTCTCAGTGATAATTTTGGGGCTTACATTTTCTTTTTCTTCAGGGCTATTAGCAACAAAGTCTAAACCTAAGTGTTGAACCTCAATTACGGCTACCTTACCTGCTGCGCTCGCAATTGCCCTTAAAGCGGCACGCATAAGCACATGTTGTAACTCCCTTACATTACCTGGCCAGTCGTACTGCAGTAATTGATGCATCGCTGCTTTATTAACCCTAACATTATTGGTGCCTATTTTTGCTTTTAAATTATTTAATATAAACCCACTTAACTGTGGAATGTCGTCAATTCTTTCTCGTAATGGTGGTACATTTAGTGGAAATACACTTAACCTGTGGTAAAGGTCTTCCCGAAACCGACCTTGTGCAACCGCTTGTCGTAAGTCTCGGTTAGTTGCAGCAATGAGCCGTACGTTAACATAAATATTCTTATCAGCCCCAACTCGCTGAATCTCACCCTCTTGAATAGCCCTTAATAATTTAGCTTGAATATTTAAGGACAACTCACCAATTTCATCTAAAAATAGCGTGCCTTGGTGGGCCAGTTCAAACTTGCCCATACGATCTTTAGTTGCCCCGGTAAAAGCACCTTTTATATGGCCAAACAACTCACTTTCAGCAATATTTTCTGACAAAGCGGCACAGTTTATCTGTACAATCGCTTCTTCACTGCGCCCTGACTTAGCATGGACCGTTCGCGCAACAACATCTTTACCAACACCTGTTTCCCCTGTAATTAATACGGCAAGATCAGATCTGGCAACCACCTCAATTTCATTTTTTAACTCCAACATTTTTAAACTCTCACCAATAAAACCACCGGCTTTAGCCTTATGTGCATCTTTGACTAATTCATTGGTTAAAGATAACGATTTTTCATTTCTTTTCTCTAAAGTGGCAATGCAATTTGCATTACGAATAGTTGCCCCAGCAAGTGCGGCTAGAGTTGCCACGCTGACATCATCAACCTTGCTAAATGCGCCTACTTGTAACGCATCTAGCGTTAGCACGCCCACTAAAGTTTCTTCAACGTATAAGCAACAGCCCATGCAATCATGTACATCAAGTACACGTTTAGGATCTTTTGATAGCAGGCCGTCATAAGGATCTGGGTAACTTGAATCGGCATCAAAGCGAATGGGTTTACGTGAAGATAAAATCGCTTTTAATCGTGGGTGTTCATCAGGAGAAAAGCGCATGCCTAATACTTCTGGTGACAAACCGTCTACAGCTACCGGCACTAAGTCATTTCCCTCTAACACCAATAAAGCCACAGCGTCACAGGTCATCACTTCATTAACCGCTTTTATTAAACGTTGATAATGGTCTTTTTTAGGTAAACTAAGACTAAGATCTAAAGCAATTTTTAATAGTGTTTGTTCAAGCACAAGTAATAATTTTCCATATAGAGAGCTATAAAGATTAACAATAACTCAACTTAGTGTAATGCATTATTAGCCGCGCTATCAAACTAAATGAAAACTCCCACTAAATTAACTCGCTTAGGCTCATTAGATTTAGAGGGAGCACTTGGCGCAATCAGGTAGAGTAAAACTAAAGGAGTAACCTCAATGTGCTAACGCTTCCCAGTGAGGATCAGCAAAATAAATTGGATAGTCTTGTAATGCGCTAATAATTAAGACGGCTCCTTGCTTCTTGTCCTTAGCGTGCTTGATCTTGTCTACCCCCTGAATAATTTGGGCTAACAAGGTATGCAGCTGAGCATCAGCTAGTGCAGGAAGCTGGCAGTTTGCAAACAAAAATGTTAATTGTTTCTCTAGTTTTGGCGCCAAAATAGCGTATTGTTCATCCGTAAAGCGATTGAAGTGGATCTCTTCTAAATTTTCACTTATCGCTGCTTTAATATTACTCATGCCAAGGTGCAAGCTTTCATCAATTGGCCATTTATTACCATTATTTAACGAAAGCTTGCTATGCTCTACGTGATGATGATCATGCGTTGCGGCTTTGGCTAGGGTGGGCACTAACATAGCAGTGATAAGTATAATAATGTAGACAATAAAATTTTTCTTCAAAATAGGCCTCGTAGGTTAAATCGTGTTAAAAAGTGGGCACATTTACAGTAATAGCGCTTGTTGCCTGTTGCTAATTATAACCTAAATAACTTTGCTACTAATTGAGTACGATCATATTTCATTATTATCGCGGTTTTATTTATTCGCTATTCTTCATGATAACCTGTAACGCTATTACGCTTATTATTCTTGCCGTTTATTCATATAAAAAGGCTGTGAAGGTTTTAAAACCCTTACAGCCTTTGGACAATGTTAGTTTACACTAGCAATATTATCACCAAACTTTGTTATTGTGCTTCAAACAAGGCTTCAATCGATAAGTTTTGTTGATTAAGTATGTCGCGTAATCTTTTTAGCCCTTCTACTTGAATTTGGCGAACACGTTCTCGCGTTAAGCCAATTTCATGGCCAACATTTTCTAACGTTTCAGCTTCATAACCCATTAGCCCAAAGCGCCTTGCAATAACTTCTCTTTGCTTAGAGTTTAACTCATTAAGCCAATTAAGAATGTTATTACTCATGTCCTCAGATTGTAAGTCATCTTCTGGTCCTTGGCTTTTTTCATCCGCGATAACATCCAGTAAAACTTGTTCTGAATCTCCTGAAAAAGGCGTGTCGACCGAGGCCATACGTTCATTTAAACGAAGTATTTTAATGACATCTTCAACGGGTTTGTCTAATGAATTGGCAATGTCTTCAGCGGTTGGTTCATGCTCAAGCTTTTGCACAAGCTCTCGTGAAGTGCGTAAATAAATATTTAATTCTTTTACTATATGAATAGGTAGTCGGATGGTGCGCGTTTGGTTCATTATCGCACGTTCGATTGTTTGACGGATCCACCAAGTGGCATAAGTTGAAAAGCGAAAACCTCGCTCAGGATCAAATTTTTCAACAGCACGAATTAAGCCTAAATTGCCTTCTTCTATTAAATCAAGCAAAGCTAAACCACGGTTATTGTAGCGTCTAGCAATTTTCACCACTAAGCGCAGGTTGCTTTCAATCATGCGTTTGCGCGATGCAGCATCGCCTTTTAATGCAAGGCGCGAGTAATAAACCTCTTCTTCTGCACTTAACAAAGGTGACACACCTATCTCACTTAAGTAAATTTGAGTGGCATCAACACCGGCTGTTTTTCTAATTTTACCCTTAACTACTTTGGCTTTTTCTTCTTTTAACATAGTGTACTCCCATAAATAGCAAGTTATTATTAATTATTGTTTACACTGACTCACCTCAGATACATTGAAATTGATGGCATTCGCTATGCTTGCATAGGAAGGCGCTTATTATTGTTTTGGTAAATACTTCAAAGGATCAACTGATTTCCCGCGAAAGCGAACTTCAAAATGAAGCATGACTCTTTCAGCATCCGTGTCACCCATTTTGGCTATAATATCTCCGGCTTTTACTTGTTGCTGTTCTTTTACTAAAATTTTGTCATTGTGAGCATAAGCACTTAAGTAGTCATCATTATGTTTTATAATAACTAGCTTACCGTATCCTCTTAATGCACTACCTGAGTAAACAACTTTGCCACTTGCTGTTGCCTTAATATTTGTACCACGGCGACCAGCGATATCAATACCTTTATTACCTTGTGCTTTGGAAGAAAAGTACGCAATGATTTTTCCTTTTACCGGCCATTGCCACTGACGAATTTTTTTTGAAAATTTCTTTTCAGGTAAGTCAGTTGGTACTGTTTCTTTCTTCCTTACATTTTTACCATACACTGGCTTTTTTGAAGATGCAACACTCTTTTTAACAACTTGTTTACTTACGACATTAGAGCTTTTAGTCTGTTTATTGTTCAACTGCTTATGGGAGCTCGCTTTGGGAATTTTCTCTTGATTATTAGCAACTAAAATTAATTTTTGATTAGGGTAAATATTATAAGGCGGGGCAATATTGTTCAATTTAGCGATGTGTCGCACATCAGAATTTGCGCGCCATGCTATAGAGTAGAGTGTTTCACCTGCTTTTACCTTATATTCGCGCGTATTAATAGATTTATGGACTTGTTTGCTTAAGGGAATGCTGCCATACACTGTCACTACTGGTGCAGGTTTATCTCGTGAAGAGCAAGCAAAAATACTCAAAGCCAATAAAACACAACACTGTAATTTAATCAGTTTTTTTAACGGGGTTAATATGTTGTTAATAGATTGGCGACCAGTCATGATGACACACGTAATTTATTGCAACAGCAAATAGGCTATGACAACCAAGCATACAAAAGACCAACCTAGTATATCAATCCATTTACGTAAGTTTTTTTCCATACCGGCTCCCCCCCATCGTATTAACGCGGCCACAAGAAAAAACCGCATACCTCGTCCAATCGCTGACGCTAACATAAACGGTAAAAAAGCCATGTGCAAAAAACCAGCACTGACTGTAAATAACTTGTAAGGCACAGGGGAAAAACCAGCAATAAACACTACCCATACTCCCCACTCATGAAACCAATGCATGGCTTTGTCGAAACGATGCTGATAGCCAAATTCTGTAATCAGTGGCTGTATCCAGGGGTCAAACATTAAATAACCAAGTAAATAGCCTACTGCTCCACCTAAAATAGAGGCAACAGTCGTTAAGCTTGCTAGTTGCCAGGCTCGCTCAGGTTTAGCCAACACCATAGGCGCTAACAGCACATCGGGCGGGATAGGGAAAAAAATTGATTCAATAAAGGTAAGAAAAGCTAACATGCTGGGTGCGAACTTATGCTTGGCCCACTTAAGCGTCCAGTTATAAAGGGCTGAAAATAACTTCATTAAAGCAAGGCTCCAGCAACTAATGGCACAAAACGCACGGCTTCTATTTGCTCTTCATTAAAACTATCACCTTGGCGAGTAATAAGCTTTAATACCTGTGTTTTATCTCCAACTGGAATAACCAAGCGCCCTCCATCGACAAGTTGTGCTAACAATGCTTCAGGGACAGTTGCTGCCCCAGCCGTGACAATAATAGCGTCAAAAGGGGCTTTACTTGCCCAACCTTGCCAACCATCACCATGTTTTAATGATATATTATGTAAATCCATCGCTCTTAAGCAGCGTTTCGCTTGAAATTGCAGCGACTTTATCCGCTCAACGGAATAAACCTTTTGGGTTAACTGCGCTAAGATAGACGTTTGGTAACCTGAGCCTGTACCTATCTCTAAAATGTTGCTCGGTTGATAGCCGTTGAGTAATAACTCTGACATTTTAGCAACAATATAAGGTTGGGAAATTGTTTGTCCTTGCCCAATGGGCAATGCTGTATTGTCGTAGGCTTTGTGTGCCAGTATTTCTGGGAGAAAAATATGCCTAGGTGAATTGGCAATTGCCTGTAATATTTTGGGGTTAACAATACCTTCCGCTTTTAATTTTTGTGCGAGCAATTCACCACGACGGTTTGTTCTATTAGCTGCTCGGCTATTTTTTGTATGGTGTATCATAATATTACTTCATCCATCCATTTTCTCATACTGTCTAAACTGTTATGTGCTGTCATATCAATGGTTAACGGTGTCACTGATACATAGTTATTGGCTACCGCATGAAAGTCTGTGCCTTCACCACCATCAAGCTCTTTGCCTAAAGTACCATACCAATAAATATCCCTTTGCCACGGATCTTGCATTTTTGTCATGATTTCTGCTTTGTGTCGATGACCAAGCCGAGTTACCTTGATACCTTTAATTGCTTTTATTGGAACATCTGGCACATTGATATTAAGAATTTGATTACTGGCGATAGGATATTTTTCAATTTGTTTAATGATTTTAGCGGTAATAATAGCCGCTGTTTGGTAATGTTTCTCTTCTTTACCAAGCAATGAAACTGCTATGGCAGGAATACCCAAGTGCCTACCCTCCACTGCCGCGGCAACGGTGCCAGAATATAAGGTATCGTCACCTAAATTAGGGCCTTTGTTAATACCCGCAACAACTAAGTCGAGTGTTGAGGAAACAAGTTGGCTGATCCCCAAGTGCACTGAGTCAGTTGGCGTACCATTGACTGAAATAAAGCCATTGTCGAGGGTTTCTGCTCGCAGTGGGTTGAGTAAGGTTAAAGAGTTACTTGCACCGCTACAATTTCTATCGGGTGCCACAACAGTCACGTTAAAATGCTTAACGAGTTCTTCATGCATTACTTTAATGCCCAACGCATGGACACCATCATCATTACTTAATAAAACTTTCATTTGCTACCTTGCTCTGACTTTTTCGTTATACTGACTTGAACTATGCTAATTTGCGTTAACTTACCAAAGCTAAGTACTCATTCGTTGCGTACAGTCTTGGTAATCAATTAGCTCTCTAAGCACTGTGGTAGCATACGAGCCCGCCGCTAGCGTAAAACTAATTTTTACTGCTGGTAAAGCTGAGCCTATTTCATTGGCCAAACTTTCTTGCGTTAACACTTCAATATCACCTGCTTCAATGACTAAGCGAATCCGTCGACGCTCTTGTTTCAAGCCAAAACGAGGTAACCCTTGGGCAAAGTGCCTGTGTTTGTCGGCAATACTTTGTTCGAAGGCCTCAGGGCTGCCCTTGGTCATTAACTCACCGGCCCCCCACATTGCGGCGGTTATATCGACATCTTTTTCGATTAATCGCTTTTTTATCGTGTCGTCAACTTCTTCAAGCTTAAAGACAGACTGAGTACCTGAAAGCATTAACACATCACCTACTTGCACAGTAGAAAAAATATTTTGTTTAATCCGCTCATTAATGATGTCGTTAAAAATACAAGAGCGAGCTGCAGACAAATACATGCTGCGTTTCTTTTTATCTTTCACTTTAGTACCTGCAAATAACGCCAAGGCATGCGCAATGTTCCCCCCCTCAATACCAAAGCGCTGCTCACCAAAATAGTTAGGTACGCCGTGAGAGGTTATTTTTTGCCAACGTTCATATAGGCTTTTAATGTCTGTTACATCACGTAGAATCAGTGTAAATCGATTGCCAGTTAAAGCGCCAGTGCGTAATTTTTTATTATGCCTTTGGTAGCTAAGTACTTCGACCCCATCAATACTAAGATCGCTTAAATCATATACTTGCTTCCCAGGCACATGAACACCAAACCACTGCTCTGTTACGGCAAAACGATCTTTTAACCCTGCATAAGAAACCAATTGCTCCTTTACCTTAAAGTATTTGGCAAGCTCTCGTGCAACAAAAACGGTATTAGCGCCTGTTTTTCTAATGTGAATATATAGATGCTCTCCTTCACCGCAAGGTAAAAAAGGCAATTGCTCAAAGACTTTAAAATCACTTATTTGAGCTCTTAACAAGCCTTTAGCTTCAGGTTTTCCGTACAAGTAGGCAAGCGCTGGTAACATTATTTCTCTCTAATTTTTGTTGTTTTTAAGGTTAGAATTATGCTTTCGCAATAGACGAAACTGACTGAACAGTCGGCTTCAGTAGTGTCACGCAATGCACCGCAATACCTTCTTTTCGCCCTACATAACCAAGCGCTTCTGTTGTCGTTGCTTTGACATTAATTTGTGCTAATGAGCAGGTTAAGTCTTCACTTAAACATTCTCGCATTGCTAGCAAGTAAGGGGATATTTTCGGGGCTTGTGCCGCAATGGTAATGTCAACATTACCTATTTCGTAGCCTTTGCCTTTCATAAAACCAACCACATGGCTTAACAATATACGACTAGAAATGTTTTTATATTTATCATCCGTGTCTGGAAAATGATTGCCAATATCCCCCAAACAAAGCGCGCCTAAAATAGCATCACAAAGTGCGTGAATCGCAACATCACCATCAGAGTGCGCAACAAAGCCTTTTTCAAATGGAATCGCAACGCCTGCCAGCATTAAAGGGCCTTCTCCGCCAAATTTATGTACATCAAAACCATGCCCTATACGCATTTTTTATCCTTCATTGTTTAGGTTTACTTTACTTAAATTGCTTGATACTACTTTGTTTTATTAATTTTATTATTGTGCTTTTACCGATTCATACCCGCTAGCGAATGCGCACTGCAACTAAGGAACCAAACTAAGCGTTATGTTGCGCTGTTAAGTAAAACTGCGCTAGAGCTAAGTCTTCTGGCCGTGTTATCTTTATATTATCGACCCTACCTGGGACGAGCAAACACGGTAAACCAACAAACTCTATTGCAGAGGCTTCATCGGTTATTGCAATCCCTTTTTCTTTCGCTTGAATTATAGCTTGTTTTAACTCATTAGCTTTAAACATTTGCGGTGTGAACGCATGCCATAGATTATTACGATCAATAGTTTCAGCCACGTTGTTAAGCCCGTTACTGCTATTTTTCTCATCAGTTTGCTGTGCAAGCTTCATGGTATCAACAACAGGCGTTGCCAAAATACCACCACAATTGTTTTCTAGGCATTGCACAATAAGTTTGTCGATATCTTGGTGGGTAATACAAGGGCGCGCTGCATCATGGACTAACACCCAATCAGCATTGCTTAATAGCTGTAACCCGTTTAACACGGAGTCAACCCGCTCTGCCCCACCAGATACGCGAATAACATTAGGGTTTTTAGCAAGTTCTGTTTGGGGGAAATAGTCATCATTATCATTAATTGCTAATATCACCTTGCTAATTTTTTGATGGCTAAGTAAACGAGTAACGGTGTGGTTTAAGATGGTTTGCTGATCAAGCATCAAGTACTGCTTAGGGTAAGCAGACAGCATACGCTTACCAACACCTGCAGCAGGAACAACAACAATAAACTTTTGCGCTTCAACATTTGCTGTTGTTGATGGCCTATTTTCGCTGACACTACTACTAGACGTTTGATTATTTATTGTGCGGTTACTCAAAACTAATATAATCCCTTGTTAGCGTTATTGTGCATTGAGTTTTCATTGTTCACATTATGGTTGCTAATGTTACTGTTTACTGCCTTACCTTTAGTTGGAATAAGGCGAAAAAAAGTCTCATTTTCTTTGATCATGCCCAATTCATTTCTCGCACGTTCTTCAATGGCTTCTGTGCCTAATTTAAGGTCGTCAATGTCGGCGTAAAGTAACTTATTACGTTGCTCAAGCTTTGAATTTGCTCGTTGCTGCCGAGTAACGTCTTCTTGCAAAGAGAGGTAATCAGGCACACTGTTTTTACCAAACCAAAGTCGGTATTGTAACAAACTTAAAACAATAAATAACAGTAAGGTAAATGTTCGCATGACCACCTGATGAAGCATCGAGTATAAACATAACAAAAATGATTGACGCTATTATATGGATTTCTCTTTTATAACGCTAATGGTTGTTTAAAGTCTTTCCAGTTAATCGCACAAGAAAGAAGCAATTCACGTAAGCTTAACGTTATAGGCTGTAATTTTATATTGCTCGCCGTTGTGCTACTTTTTGTCGCCCTTTTACGGTTTGCTGCTATTTGCCAACAATGCCCTGCGCATGCTGCTCGCATTATTTTTTTATTGGGTTTAAGTAACCTAAGTGGCACGGCATTGTTTTTTATTGCAAAAGGAATAGACGCTTCGGCTAGTTTTTCTGTGGCAACACCATACATTATGTCTGCACCTGTTAAGTCATTGGGTTGCGCTAACGAAAACCAACCCGCCACATTGGTGCGTAGTCTTTTATTATCGCGGTCAATTCTATCAATACTATCAAGCATAACATGTTCACCCTGTAATATAGGAACAACTAAACCAAGAGGTAACGCTTGCCTTAAGTACCACGCAACAATGTCTTGTGCTGTTTGCCCTAACAAAGGGAGCTTACTGGCTTGTTTAGCGAACCAACTGGCATTGTGAGCGTCTAAGGTCAATGGTGAAAGCCCCTGCCCACTCACTTGCGTCATTAAGTTAGCAGTACGGTTAATATAATACGTTAAGCTCTGTAGCCGTCTTTGCATTGATTTTACCGAGGTCACTTCCTCCTGGACAAGCGCACGTAATTCTCGCTCGTATAGCGCGTTACATATTTCTGCAAAGTCATTATTTTGCAGGCTGGGTTGCCAAAGTGAAGTTTGAGACATTAATTAATAAAGTAGGTATATATTTTTCACAAGTATTATGAGTTAGCATACTTGATTGGCGATAAAAATACATTATCCCCGCTTCATTAATTAACTGTCGCGTTTACTGTAATACTTCTATACAAAGGCAAGAAACCACCGTAGTAATACTCGCTCAGGTACAAAAAAGCCGAGCTTGGTACAGCTCGGCTTTTTACTTTAACGATTTGTTTATCAATATTCTTTCACAGAGAGCTTGCACTTCTCTGTTATAATTGATGATAAAAGTATTATTGACCTTTAATTTCAGACAAGCCGTTGTATATTGCTTTATCGCCTAAAAACTCTTCAATACGTAATAACTGATTGTACTTAGAAACACGGTCTGAACGACATAATGAACCCGTTTTAATTTGACCTGCAGCTGTACCTACCGCTAAATCAGCAATAGTTGCATCTTCAGTTTCACCTGAACGGTGTGAGATAACAGCAGTATAGCCAGCAGCTTTAGCCATTTGTATCGCCGCTAATGTTTCTGTTAATGAACCAATTTGGTTAAATTTAATTAAAATTGAGTTGGCAACACCTGTGTCAATACCGCGTTTGAAAATTTTGGTATTGGTTACAAATAAATCATCACCAACAATTTGTACTTTATCGCCTAACAAGTCTGTTTGGTATTTAAAGCCGTCCCAGTCAGATTCATCTAAACCATCTTCAATCGATACGATGGGGTATTGCTTACAAAGTTCAGCAAGAAAATCAGAGAATTCATTTGAGCTAAATTGTTTGCCTTCACCTTTAAGGTCATAAATACCTTTGTCGCTGTCATAAAATTCAGATGCGGCACAGTCCATCGCTAATGTAATGTCTGTTCCTAATGTGTACCCTGCAGCGGCAACCGCTTCTTTAATTACTGCTAAGGCATCTGCGTTAGAGGCTAAATCAGGAGCAAAGCCACCTTCATCACCAACGGCAGTACTTAAGCCTTTATCAGACAACACTTTTTTAAGTGCATGAAATACTTCAGCACCCATACGTAATGCGTCAGTAAAGTTTTTAGCACCAACTGGTTGAATCATAAACTCTTGAATATCAACGTTATTATCAGCATGTTCACCACCATTGATGATGTTCATCATAGGTACAGGTAAGCTATAAACACCTGAAGTGCCGTTTAAGTCAGCAATATGTTCGAATAATTGTACGCCTTTTTCTGCTGCCGCAGCTTTAGCTACAGCTAACGAAACAGCTAAAATTGCATTTGCACCAAACTTTTCTTTATTTTCAGTACCGTCTAAATCAATCATTATTTTATCAATGGCTGCTTGCTCAAGGGCATTTTGGCCGATCAGAGCTGGGGCGATATTATTTTTAATCGCTGCAACTGCATTAAGCACACCTTTACCTAAGTAACGGGCTTTATCACCATCACGTAACTCTAAAGCTTCACGAGAGCCTGTAGATGCCCCAGAAGGCGCTGCTGCACGTCCCCAAGCACCTGATGATAAGTATACATCTGCTTCTACGGTTGGGTTACCGCGAGAGTCCATAATTTCACGTGCTAAAACTTTACTGATATTTGACATTATATTTCCTTCAAAAACTAAAAAACAAAAACCGCAGCACAGGGCTACGGTTTATAAAAATTGTATACTAGCTTAATTGTTGCTTTTGGTGTTCAAAAGAGGCAGCAATAAAGCTTTCAAACAATGGGTGACCATCACGCGGAGTTGAATTAAACTCTGGATGGAACTGTCCGGCAATAAACCATGGGTGATCGGCTATTTCTATCACCTCAACTAAACTTTTATCTGTTGATAATCCCGAAAAGATCAAGCCCGCTTGGCTTAATTGTTCTCGGTAGTTATTATTTACCTCATAACGGTGGCGGTGTCTTTCATAAATTATTTCACTGCCATATACGTCATGTACCTTGGTGCCTTTCACTAGATGGCACAATTGTGAGCCTAAACGCATGGTGCCGCCTAAGTCGGAGTTTTCACAACGGTATTCTACCTGCCCTTCTTCATCGAGCCATTCACTGATCAAGCCAACTACAGGATAAGGCGATTCTGTATTGAACTCTGTACTGTGGGCGTCGGCTAAGCCAGCCACATTACGAGCAAATTCAATTAATGCCACTTGCATGCCCAAACAAATACCTAAATAAGGTATTTTATTTATGCGAGCGTATTGTGCCGATAATATTTTACCTTCCACACCTCGTTCGCCAAACCCGCCAGGTACTAGAATAGCATCTAAGTCTTTTAATAAATCAGTCCCTTTCACTTCAACGTCTTGTGAATCAATATATTTAATATTTACACTCACTTGGTTTTTTAAACCGGCATGTTTTAAGGCCTCATTGACTGATTTATAAGCATCGGGAAGCTCTATGTATTTGCCTACCATGCCCACTGTAATTTCGCCTTTAGGGTTTGCTTCGTGATAAAGCACTTCTTCCCACTCGCTCAAATCAGCTTCTGGTAATGTTAAACCAAAACGTTTAGTGACTAATTCATCCATGCCTTGAGACTTGAGCAAGGCAGGTATTTTATAAATACTGTCAACATCACGCATCGAAATAACAGCTTTGTCTTCAACGTTACAAAACAAGGCTATTTTTGAGCGTTCACCGTTAGGCAGCGGTCTATCAGAGCGGCATACTAAAATGTCTGGAAATATACCAATTGAACGTAAATCTTTTACTGAGTGCTGTGTTGGTTTGGTTTTAATTTCACCTGCTGCGGCTAAATAAGGAACCAAGGTGAGGTGCATAAACATTGCACGTTCACGGCCAACTTCTGTTGCTAATTGTCGTATCGCTTCTAAAAAGGGTTGTGATTCAATATCACCTACTGTACCGCCGACTTCAACCATGGCAATATCGTAGCCTTCAGCCCCTTCAATTACCCGACGTTTTATATCGTTAGTAATGTGTGGGATCACTTGAATAGTGGCGCCTAAAAACTCGCCTTTACGCTCTCGCGCTAAAATATCTTGATAAATACGCCCCGTTGTAAAGTTATTCAACTTAGTCATTTTAGTGCGAATAAAGCGCTCATAATGACCCAGATCTAAATCAGTTTCGGCTCCGTCATCAGTAACAAACACTTCACCGTGTTGAATTGGGCTCATAGTGCCGGGATCGACATTAATATAAGGATCAAGTTTCAGCATGGTTACTTTTAAACCACGTGCTTCAAGAATTGCGGCCAATGAAGCTGCGGCAATACCTTTACCAAGAGACGAAACTACGCCGCCAGTAACAAAAATATATCTAGTTGTCATGTCTACACCGATGTAAGGGAAATACTGATTTTTTTGCTTTGTTTTTTAGCTATTAAATTATCGTTATCCTTAAATACGCTTAAGGCTTAAGAGAAGCGACTAAAATATAAGGCTAAAAATAGACAAAGCAGGACGGGAAAGTATTATACTTAAAATCAAAGCTAACAACAATAACAAGTATTCAAGCAAGCTGAAAAACAACCATTTTTTTATGTTTCATTAATGGTTATGATATAGCTATCACTTTTTTTATTTAAGTAAACAATGAACAATCAATTAGCACAGGTTTTATCCGCCATTGACGATGTAAATCGCCAAGACACCAACTTTACGCTATTTAATAACGAAGCTCAGCCAAAAGAGTTACTCTATGGCCAACGCATGAGTGCTTGTTTAGCACAACATTGGCCGCATGCCAGTGAATTGCTACAAATAGCTGTGCGTGCTCAGCACATTAAACGCTGGCATTTACCACGCGATGCATTTGCACCAGGCAAAGCAGGTTATTACCAATGGCGTATTGCTTTAGGTAAGTTTCATGGTGAGTTAGCGGCAAGTATTATGGTTGAGCATGGCTACAGCGCTTTACAAGCTAAACAAACTGCGTCAATGATTTGTAAAGAAAATTTAAAGAGCAGTGCAAAGTATCGCGCCGACAACCCACTGAATGCCGATAGCCAAACGCTAGAAGATGTTGCTTGTTTAGTTTTTCTTGAACACTACTTTGATGAGTTTTCAGCGCAATACCTAAAGCAAGACAATGAGGCTAAAATCATCCGAATTGTAAAGTTAACGTGGAAAAAAATGTCTGAAGAAGCCCAGAACATTGCCTTGCAGCTGCCATTACCCGAGCATTTAGCTGCAATAGTAAAAAAAGCACTCGCACCTCGCCCTTAAGCTGAACGGTACCTAAAAGGTACAAGCAAACACAAACATTAGTCAGTAAGCTTCACAACTGCTAGTTAACTGACTGCTTAAATCGTATAGGTTACTTACTAATAGGTAGGCGGTATAAAAATATAAATGGGCCAATAACCAGCGCAATCACCAATAGGGTTAACATGATATTTTGAACTAAATAAGCAGACCAAGCCACAGAAAGCACTATGGTTAACAACGCTATTCTTTTGGCTTTTTTAGGAATAGTTCTATGTTGCTGCCAGTCTCTAATTAACGGGCCAAAGGTTTTGTTATTCAGTAATTTTTTTTGCATTCTCGGTGAAGATTTAGCAAAACAGGCGGTTGCCATTAAAAGGAAAACGGTTGTCGGCATTACCGGTAAAATAGCGCCTAAAATCGCTAAACCAACACAAAAAATGCCGGTAGCCTTCCATAAAAGCACCTTGAATTTACTTCTTATTGAAGCGGATGGTGGGCATTCATTGCTAGCCACTTCTTTTATCGCTCTATCAGCTTTTGTGGCTAACGTTGACGTTAGTGCTTGGTGAGTTGATAATCTTTGGTTTTGATTCACCGGCCTCTCCGTTATCTATAATCAACGTTACGCTAGTTGACCTTGCTTTCTTCACTTTTAACCCTTCTGGCTCAAGCTTTTATTTTTGCGGCACTTTAACCTTGTTATTGGTATCTCTACTTTTTCTAATTAATGTGTTATCGCTCTGGTGCTTATTCTCTTTTAACAAAGCTTTCGCTAAGCGATCATATAACAATACATTTACTGATGCTGCTAAATTCATACATCCAACGGTAGGCACATAGACTACATCATCAGCTTTATTGATCATACTCTGGCTAATAGTACCATCTTCTGGGCCAAAAATGTAAAGCGCTTGCTCTGGGTGGTCAAAGCTTGGAAGCGGGATCGCCCCTTCAACTAAGTCAACACAAACAATGTTTGTGTCTTTGGGTAAAAGCTGGCGTAATAACTCAAGATCGTCAAACTTACTGACCGCGGTAAGGGGAATTTTTTCATGGGCATTTTTAGTATCTGTATTATGCTTTTGTGCTTTATGCTGTGAACCATTAAATTTAACAGCATTTGCATAACGTTGCCCTGTGTAAAGTACTTGGTCAATACCATAGCAACCCGCTGCACGCATAACTGCGCCAACATTACTCGGGCTTTTAGGGTTTGTTAAGCCAATAGTTACATGGTTATTTTCAGCAGGTTGGCTGGCCTGTATAGCTAGGGAAGGCAAAATAGATTTGTTCATTCGCCTTGCTCATTACGTTTTACTTGTTGCCAATACTGCTCTAATTGCTCAAGGCTATGTTGTGAAAATTCACGTTTTGAGCGCTCTACTTGCACTTCTACTCCATGAAAACGCTGAGTAAACTTTTGGTTAGCTCGGCGCAACAGTGTTTCTGGGTCTTGTTTAGCATGGCGACATAAGTTAACCACAGCAAACATTAAGTCTCCTAGCTCTTCACCTAATGCTGTATGGTTAATGTCTTTTGCTTGTAGCTCGTCTTTTACTTCAAGTACTTCTTCTTCAACTTTTGCAAAAACATCGGTTATATTATCCCAGTCAAAACCAACATGTGAACAGCGTTTTTGAATTTTTGCCGCTTGTGATAAAGCCGGTAAACTTTTAGGAATATCTGCAAGTACGCTCAGTTTATGGTGTTCATTTTTACTTTGACGCTCTTTAGATTTTTCATTTTCCCAGTTCGCTTTTATTTGCGCGTCTGTCGTTAACTTGGTATTAGCAAACACATGTGGATGGCGACGAATCAGTTTTTCACAAATAGCCTCGACAACAGTGTCAAAATTAAACAAGGCTTGCTCTTGGCCTAATTGGCTATAAAAAATTACCTGAAAGAGTAAATCACCTAATTCTTTATTAAGTTCAGCAAAGTCATGCTGTTCAATTGCATCAACCACTTCGTAGGCTTCTTCAATGGTATGCGCTGTGATAGATGAAAAGTTCTGCTTTATATCCCACGGGCAACCTGTGTCAGGATCACGTAATTGCGCCATAATCCAACGGAGTTTTTCAATAGAAGCTTCACTGTCTACAGTAGTATTTAACATGTTCTTTCTCTTTTGGGTACTATGCCCGTATCAGCGATGTGTGCGTTAGGGTTATAACCTTTTTACATCCACTACATCGTCAAGTTGTTTAATTTTCTCTATTACCCGTGCAAGTAATTCGCTGCTGGTAACTTCTATGGTAATCTTCATGCTCATGCTTTGCTTTGCATTATCACTGTGGCTATCAATGCCAATGATACTTATTTTTTCGTTGGCAATAATAGTTGATATATCGCGGAATAACCCTTGACGGTCGCTAGAAATGATAAGCATACTGGCTTGATAGTTTTGCTTGTCATCAAGCCCCCATTGCACTTCTACTTGCCGCTCAGGCTGTTGCTCTAGTATATTGGCTAATTGTTCACAGTCTTCTCGGTGGACGGAGATCCCCCGACCTTGGGTAATAAAGCCGGCAATAATATCACCAGGTACAGGCGAACAACATTTTGCTATATGTGTGAGCAAATTACCGACACCCGACACAGTTATACCATTGTTATCACTACCTGTATTGTTATCTACTTGCGGTTCTCTCACTAAACTTTGTGGATCAAGCTCAGGGGCTGGGGTTAATTTATCATCAAGTTGTTTAAAGTAATTAATCACTTGCTGTAAACGAGCGTTGCCTGAACCAATGGCCGCATATAAATCATCCATTGTTTTAACGTTAAAGCGCACTGTCACTTCTTTGATGCGTGCTTGAGTTATTGTTAAATTTTTCAACTTAGCCAATTCGCTATCAAGCAACTCCTTACCTAACGCTAGATGTTTATCTCGGTCTTGTAGTTTAAAAAAGTGCTGTACTTTTGCCCTTGCTCTAGATGAATAAATATAACCTAACTGGGGGTTTAGCCAGTCACGGCTTGGGTTGGGTACTTTACTGGTTAATACTTCAACTTGATCACCCGTTTTTAATTGGTGCGTAAAAGGTACTATTTTGCCAAAGACTTTAGCTCCTATGCAGCAATGACCTACATTCGAGTGTATGTAGTAAGCAAAATCTAACGGTGTTGACCCCATAGGTAAATCAATAACATCGCCCGAAGGCGTAAAAACATAAATTCGGTCTTCAAACACTTGGCTACGTAGTTCATCTAATAACTCGCCGCTTTCAGCAACATCGTCTTGCCATTGTAAAATTTTGCGTAACCAGCCAATTTTGTCATCAAAACTGTCGCTTTTGCCGCCACCTTTTTTAGCTGATGTCTCTTTATAACGCCAATGTGCCGCTACGCCAAGTTCGGCATCATCGTCCATTTGCTTGGTTCTAATTTGCACTTCTACAGACTTGCCTTCTGGCCCAAGTACAACTGTATGAATTGACTGATACCCATTAGGTTTAGGTGTAGCAACATAGTCTGAAAATTCTTTTGATAAGTGCTGCCATTGTGTGTGAACTACCCCTAAAGCTGAGTAACAATCTTGTATTTTTTCAACTACAACACGCACTGCACGTACATCAAACAATTGGTCAAAGTCTAATGATTTTTGCTGCATTTTTTTCCAAATGCTATAGATATGTTTTGGACGGCCATAAACCTCACCGTGTATTTGCAAAGCTTGCAATTGTGCTTTTAAATGGCTAACAAAGTCATCCATATATTGCTCACGTTCGAGGCGAGTTTCATCTAATAACTTGGCTATTTTTTTATAGACTTTTGGATGCAGGTAACTAAAAGAAATATCTTCTAACTCCCACTTCAACTGCCCAATACCTAAACGGTTTGCTAAGGGAGCGTAGATATTAGCGCTTTCTTTTGCTGTTAACACCCGGTTTTCTTCATCATTACTTTTCTGTGAACGTAAGTCATACAAACGCTCTGCTAGTTTAATAACAACCGCTCTAACATCTTCAACCATAGCAAGCAACATACGGCGGATATTGTCAGTGTTACTAACACTACTTTGCTGCCTTAGTCCTTTAATTGCTTCCATTTTTTCAACGCCTTGGCACAGCATGGCTACGTTTTCCCCACAGTGCTCTTTAACAAAATCTTGGCTGATAAAGTCATTTTCTAGCAAGGGGGTTAAAAAAGCGGCTGAGAGGGAGTCGGCGTCTAAGTTTAAGCCAGACAAGATCTCAACCATTTCCATCGACTTTACTAAGTGAACTTCTTGGTGCAAAAAATATGACGCTACTTTTTCCCACAGCATTTCAAGAGACTGTTGTTTATCATGTGGAAGAGATTGTCCAGCTAGCCAATCTTTAAAGTTTACACTGACAACTTGATGAGATTTTCGCACCGAAACCATGTTTTTTCCTTTCTGATGATATATGGCTAATCTTTTGATTAATAATATTAAACATGAATAAAACGCGTGAGGCTTTAGCAGGTTTAATTGCTGTGCTACCGAGTAAATAGTACCATAGTTTCAACGTGCTTTGTTTGTGAAAACATATCAACCAGGCCTATTTTTTCAATTTTATAGCCATTTAAAAGCAATATTTTACTGTCGTTTGCCAGTGTACTTGGATCACAACTAACATAAAGTACTGTGGGGATTTTACGGTTAGCAATATGCTTAACGGCAACCTCTGCGCCGGCTCTAGCAGGGTCTAGCAAAACCTTGGTAAAGGGTATATTAGCCCAAGCATTTTCTAATGCTGACGCTTTATTGTGTTCTTTACTGCTGTGCTCTTGCGCCGAACAGCCCCATTCACTGTTTAAGTTTGCTTGAAAAAACTGACAATTATGAAGCTGATTAATTTTAGCGTTAGCCGTTGCTTTGTCTACCATACTTTGCACCCCTTCCACGCCAATAACACGGCAAGCTTTTTGCGCTAACGGTAAACTGAAGTTTCCTAACCCGCAGAATAAATCTAAAATAGTATCATCGCTCTGTGGCTTTAACCAAGCCAGTGCTTGCTCAACCATGTTTAAATTAACCTGCTGGTTTATTTGTATAAAATCATTACTTGAAAAATTAATTTGAATATCGTTAATTAAGCGATAACTTAAGTTGTTAAGCGACCCGAGCGTGCTTTTCGCTGCGCTTGGCTTAATACTGTGATCGCTTTCTTGAATATACACCTGCCAATTATGTTTATCTGCATACGTTTGCCAGCGTTCTTGATCCTGTTTATTCATTGATCGCAGTTGGCGAACAATTAAAACAAGTTTGCGCTGCGCTTTAGTTGGCTCAGCCAATAACGCTGTACAATGACTGCCCCGCTCTCTCTGTTCCAGTTCATCGAGGCCAAGCACTTCAATATGGCCAATTGCTTTTTTAACACTTAGCTCGCTAATAAGCTTTTTTAACAGAGGAAAGATATGCTCTGCTTGCTCAACCAGTACAGGACACGATTTGATAGCAACCAGTTGATTCGTTGATTTTTGCCTAAAGCCAACCGTCGCTTGCGCGTTTTTATCAAACTGCACGCCTATTCTCGCTTTACGCCGGTAATGCCAAGGTGAGCTCACTATCGGTGTTTGCCAAGGAAGCGCTGCAACGGCATTATTCACATGTGTTGAGCGAGTAATGCCTGCACGGGAAAATAATTCAATCACTTTATTTTGTTTAAAGTTCAGTTGCTCTGAATAGTCAAGGTGTTGTAAGTCACAACCGCCACACAGTGTAAAATGCTGACACTTAGCTGTGACTCTGTTTTTACTCGCTTTGTTAACGGTTAATAATTTAGCAATACTATACTTATTTTTTTGTTCAACAACGCGAATATCCACGCTTTCATTAGGTAAAGCTGCAGGAATAAAAATAGGTTTTTTCTTGACATAAGCAACGCCACAACCGTTAAGATCGAGCTTTTGAACATTAACCGTTAATGTGGGTTTATCTTGCGCTTTAGCTAACTTTTTACTGTTTACTTTGAAGAAATTTGCCATGATTACATACCAAAGGGATTTTTTATTTAGTGTTAACTTACCTAAGTGGCTAAAGCTAAGCGCAACTATGCTGTGTAATAAGCACTGTTATTTATTAACACCATAATATAAGAGGCTAATGATGAGTATTTTACACGAGTTTTATACTCATTCCACCTGAAGATAGGCTTTTAATAGACTTGATATAAACAATGGTTAATTAGGCTGGTATGCTGGAAAACTCGGAATAGGTTTTATTTGGTTTTATTGAATAAAATGATAGCAATGCATATAAAAAAGCGTGTGGAGGTGTCGGGCAACTCACTTAACTAGTACGAATTACCGAATTAAGGTAGTCGATAAGGCTATTATTAGCATTCTTAGCTAAGTGCCTTTACACCCAATGTTATTTACGCATCGCAATATCGGGGGCTGTATTGATATCACCATCTTCGGTTATTACTGCCACGCCTGTATCACTACTAAGAACAGCTAAACTCTCGCCATTTTCATCGCGTACAAAAAGTAATTCATAACCAAACTTTCCTAAACTACTCGCTGAAAATTTTTGTGCTAATGAAAGTTTATCCCACCAAATAGATTTTTCAGGTGAACGTCTTTCAAGCATAGGCTCTTCTTGCGCTTGCATGACCACTCCTTTTTAACCTCTGGATAATAGCTGCTATGGTATATTGTAGCAGTTGATAACGACTTAACAGTTAACGCACTGCAGCATTATGATAGTATAAAAAAGTAGTAAAGCAAAACAATATTGCTTTCGTTGGCTTATTGCTGCTACTTACTTGTTGTTAAGTAGATGAAAGTGTGACAAAAGCAGTGGCATAATGTTTTTCATCGGCAAGAGAAATATGCCAATCATTTGCCTTTTTTTCTTGTACTATCGCTAAAGCATGCCCAGTAAAGGTTAATGTTGGCTGTCCGCTGTCGAGTGTTATTATCTCTATATGCTGAAAAGATACGCCGCTCGCAATCCCTGTGCCTAAGGCTTTAGCTGCAGCTTCTTTCCCCGCCCAACGTTTAGCAAGATAACGCACAGCTTTATTTGCATGTACTGTCTGGGCGGTTGTTTCTGAGTTATTAACAGTGGTATTCATTGAACAAAAATGTTGATACTCGGTTGGTGTCAACACTCGCTGGGCTAAGCGATCACGTGTATTATCAGCCATGGTGGCAATACGGCTTATTTCTATAATATCGGTACCAATACCAACAATGGGCATAGACGATCCTTTAAATTATATAGGTTTTAGGGACTAGAGACTAGAGACTAGGTACTAGGTACTAGGTACTAGGTACTAGGTACTAGGTACTAGGTACTAGGTACTAGGTACTAGGTACTAGGTACTAGCGCCTAGTCTCTTCCTAGCGTCTAGTCTTTCCCTAATCTCGCTGCAAGCATTAAAGCTTTCATGTCTCTAACTGCTTTATCAAGGCCATCAATAGCCGCGCGAGCAATTATTGCATGGCCAATATTTAATTCAACTAACTCTTCAATGGCCGCAATAGGCTTTACATTAAAGTAAGTTAAACCATGCCCCGCGTTAACCTTTAAACCAATACTATGCGCATACTTAATTCCGTCAGTTAAACGCCTTAACTCTGCTTGTTGGTCAAGTTCATTATCCGCGTCGGCATACTGCCCTGTATGAATTTCAATATAAGGTGCACCACTGGCTAAAGCTGCATCTATTTGCGCTTTATCAGCGTCAATAAATAAACTAACTTGTGTACCAACAGCAGCAAGTTTTTCAACAGCTTCTGACACTTTAGCCAGTTGGCTAACAACATCTAAGCCACCTTCTGTCGTTAGCTCCTCTCTTTTTTCAGGGACTAAACAGCAAAAAGCAGGTTTAACATCACAAGCAATGGCAATCATTTCATCAGTGACCGCCATTTCAAAATTCATCCGTGTGTGCAATGTTTGTTTTAATAAATAAATATCGCGGTCTTGAATATGACGTCTGTCTTCACGTAAGTGAACAGTGATCCCATCAGCACCTGCATGCTCAGCAACACTTGCTGCATAAACAGGATCAGGGTAATTAGTGCCTCGGGCTTGGCGTAATGTGGCAATGTGATCCACATTCACCCCTAAGAACAATTCTTTCATTTTATTCTCTCTTATCTCTCTATTCGTGGTGATATTATATCACTATTATCTGACAAATAATTTTCGGCTATTTAATGGCTTACCTTCAAGCAAATGGTGTAGAACATTGCGCATTAATAGCTTAAACGTATGGGCTACATCACCTGCTAGCACTGTCCCATGGTGAATATGCTCAGCAATCATTCGTAAGTGCTCGGTACTAAACCAAGGGGTGCTGATATTAGTAATTGAATATTGATAAGCGGGGACAAAGCCTTCCTCGGCAATGTAATAAAAACCTACAATCTGCGTGCTTGTTTCATTAAATATTGGGCTAAAATCAAAACAGAGCCCTAACTCTTCCAACAAACATAATTCAAACAGCCTTAATTGTGGGGCAATGGGTAAATTATCAGATAAGGCCTGCAGCGTAGACTGATACTGGCTAAATAAAGCTTCACAAGCAATACCCTGGGCTAATAGCCTGACCATGAGCTCATTTAAATAAAAACCACTATATAAACTATGTTTACTTAATGGATAAGAGTTTGCTGTTGTTTCAAGGCTTTTGATCAGTTTTAACGAAGTGTTGTTGTCTTTAACAATACACTTTAACGGTAAAAATGGCTGGATCATGCCTTTTTTAATAGACCGCTTAGATTGCCCTACATAAACAAGCGCAGAAATTTTACCTTCAAATTTAGTGAGCAACTCTAGCAATTGCTGGTTTTCTTTAAAGGGGCGTGAGTGGAGTACAAAGGCATCTTGTTCTAGCTGAATATTTGACATGTTGTCTACTTTTACACTCGTCACTCATCATAGGATGTAAATCGTTGGTTAGTATAACATGGCGTTAACTAACCTGAGTAATCATCACCATAGCCAAGACTTCTTAAAGCGCGCTCATCGTCTGCCCAGCCTGATTTAACTTTTACCCACGTTTCTAAGAATACGCGACTGTCAAACAAGGTTTCCATATCACGCCTAGCTTCTTGACCAATAGTTTTCAAGCGCTCGCCCTTATTACCAATAACCATACGCTTTTGACTGTCTCGCTCAACCAGTACTAAGGCGTTAATATGAATAGTGCCTTTTGTGTCTATTTTAAATTGTTCAATTTCAACGGTAATAGAATAAGGAAGCTCGTCACCAGTAAAACGAATCAGTTTTTCTCGAATAATTTCTGAAGCCATAAAACGGCTTGATCTATCGGTGATATGATCTTCTGGAAACCAAAAATCACTTTCTGGCAAACTGGCTAAACACAGTTTTTTTATCGTGTCTACGCTATGACCTTTACTTGCAGAAATAGGCACAATATCAGTAAAATTATGCATTGCACCTAACTTTTGTAAATGCGGCAGTAGGTCATCTTTATCAACAATATTATCAATTTTGTTCACAACAAGAATACAAGACGAACCACTTTTTTTAATTTTATTAAGGACTAATTCGTCATCGGTAGTCCAATGAGTTCCTTCAACTAAAAAGAGCACAAGTTCAACTTCCGCAATAGAGCTACTAGCTGCGCGGTTCATCACGCGGTTTATCGCACGCTTTTCTTCTGCGTGCAATCCCGGTGTATCGACTAAAACCGCTTGCTTATTACCCTCTGTAAATATACCTAAAATGCGATGACGTGTGGTTTGTGGTTTACGCGAGGTTATGCTTATTTTTTGGCCAAGCAACGCATTAAGCAAAGTAGACTTACCTACATTGGGGCGACCAACAATGGCAATTAACCCTGCATGGGTAGATTCATGATTCATTAACTAGTTTACCTTATTGTTTTTCTTCTTTGAGCCAAGCTGCTCTAACTGTGCTAAAACTTGTTGCGCGGCCGCTTGCTCAGCTTTTCGTCTGCTTGTTCCCTTAGCAATAACTTTGGTATTAACCACCTCGGTTACACAACTAACAGTAAAACTTTGGTTATGCGACTGTCCACTCGTTTCAATAACATCATAAACAGGTAATGGGATCTTTCTGCCTTGAAGGTATTCTTGTAAGCGGGTTTTTGGATCTTTTTGTTCATTACCTGGTTTGATTTCGATTAACCTTTGGTCAAACCAAGTAAGGATCAACTGCTTACACTGTGCTATATTTGAGTCGAGATACACAGCGCCAATGATGGCCTCTATAGCATCTTCTAAAATAGAGTCTCGCCTGTGGCCACCGCTTTTTAGCTCTCCAGGCCCTAGTATCAGGTAGTCACCTAAGTGAAAGTCCCGACCGATTTCAGCTAAAGTCACCCCTTTAACTAAACTAGAGCGCATGCGAGTTAAATCTCCTTCATTATGGTTAGGAAATCGTTCAAATAACGCTTGGGCAATAACAAAACCTAAAATAGAGTCACCTAAAAATTCTAACCTTTCATTGTGCTGCCCTTTGGCACTTCGGTGCGTAAGGGCTTGCAACAATAATTCAGGCTTGGTGAAATTATAACCAATTTGTTTTGATAAACGCTTTAACATTAGCGCACTTGTCTGCTTTTTATTGCCCATCAGTTTATTGCACCAATACGCTCAAAGCGCACATTGGTCGGTATCCAACGCGGTAAAAAGCTATCGTCGCTACGGTCAAAGTCAAAACTCATCCAAATTGCAACCGCTTGACCAACCAGGTTTTCTTCAGGTACAAACCCCCAAAATCTACCATCTAATGAATTATCTCTATTATCACCCATAACAAAATAATGGCCTGCTGGCACTAAAAACTCATCTTGGGCTGTACCTGCTTGCTTAAAATAATGGCCAGTTCTTGATAACGTGTTTTGATCATTTAAAATACTATGGGTTTTACCAAACATAGTCGTTTCAAATTGATTCATGCCGTCTTCTGCGTCAGGGCCTTGGTACTTCTTACTAAAGGTATTTACAATTTGCACAAAATCAGGGCAAGTGGTATCAGCTTCGGTACAGGGCTTTTTAATGTATAAAGACTTATTACGATAAATAATACGGTCTCCAGGAAGCCCTATAACACGTTTAATATAATCTATACGTGGGTCTTCAGGGTATTTAAACACGATAACATCACCGCGTTCTGGCAAACCAATGTTATAAAATTTATGACGAGTAACAGGCTCACGTAAGCCATAATTAAATTTATTAACTAAAATAAAATCGCCGTCAAGTAAGGTTGGCATCATAGAGCCTGAAGGTATTTGAAAAGGCTCGTAAATAAATGAACGTAATATTAAGACAATAGCAATAACAGGAAAAATTTGCGAGAAAGTGTCAACGACAGGCGATGGCTCTGACAGCTTGGCTACCGTGCTTTGTGATAATTCAGCACCACCTTGTGCTTTTATTGCATTTTGTGCTTGTTCAAGGTTTAATTTACGTTGTGGTGCTAAATAGAGCTTATCGGCAAGCCAAACAATACCGGTGATTGCCGTAATTGCTACTAGGATAATTGAAAAATAAACAGCCATAGGGATCCTATTGTTAATGAGTATACCAACAATAAACCACGCGGGTTTATTGTTGGTCGTGTTAATTAACTATCTAATTTAAGTACGGCTAAAAACGCTTCTTGAGGCACTTCAACATTACCAACTTGCTTCATACGTTTTTTACCCTCTTTTTGTTTTTGTAATAACTTTTTCTTACGGCTGATATCACCACCATAACATTTGGCTGTTACATTCTTACGTAATTGTTTCACTGTTGTTCTAGCGATAACGTTATTACCAATTGCCGCTTGAATTGCAATATCAAACATTTGACGATGAATTAACTCTCGTAGTTTATCAACCAACAAGCGCCCACGAGGTACTGAGTTTGTTCGATGCGTTATCATGGCTAAGGCATCAACTCTGTCGCCATTAATCATCACGTCAACACGCACCATATCTGCGGCATCAAAACGCACAAAATGGTAATCAAGTGAGGCATAACCACGACTGGTTGATTTTAATCTATCAAAAAAGTCCATGACCACTTCCGCCATGGGAAGTTCGTATGACAATGCGACTTGGTTTCCATGATAAATAAGATCTTTCTGAATACCACGTTTTTCAATACACAAGGTAATAACGCTACCTAAATATTCTTGTGGTACCAAAATATTGGCTTGTACAATAGGCTCACGAATTTCTTCAATATTATTAATTGCTGGTAAATCAGCAGGGTTATCAATTGATAATATTTCACCATTAGTACAAGCAATTTCGTAATTAACCGTTGGCGCCGTGGTTATTAAATCAAGATCATATTCGCGCGCCAAGCGCTCTTGAATAATTTCCATGTGGAGCATACCCAGAAAACCTATGCGAAAGCCAAAACCTAGCGCAGATGAGTTTTCTGGTTCAAAAAACAAGGATGCGTCGTTAAGGCTTAGTTTGTTTAGGGCATCACGGAAACTTTCATAGTCATCAGAGCTAATCGGAAAAATACCCGCATAAACTTGTGGCTGTGCCTTTTTAAAGCCAGGTAAAGGGTTAGCTGTTTCTTTTTTGCTGATAGTAACTGTATCACCTACAGGCGCACCATGAATTTCTTTAATGCCTGCAATAACAAAACCCACCTCGCCTGCGCGTAAAATGTCGGTATCAACTTGTTTCGGTGTAAATATACCAACTTTGTCCACTTGGTGAACTTGCCCAGTAGACATCACTAACATTCTGTCGCCTTTGCGAATTTCACCGTTCATCACTCTAACTAAAGAGACAACACCTTGATAGTTATCAAACCATGAGTCAACAATTAACGCTTGCAACGGCGCATCATACTCTCCTGTTGGCGGTGGAATATTTTTAACTATGGTTTCTAAAACATCTTCAATGCCAATACCTGTTTTAGCTGAACAGGTCACCGCATCCGTTGCATCAATACCAATAATATGTTCAATTTCTTCACTGACCCGATCAGGGTCTGCTTGTGGTAAATCTATTTTATTTAAAATAGGAATAACTTCTAAATCCATTTCAATGGCGGTATAACAGTTAGCAACAGTTTGTGCTTCAACACCTTGGCCAGCATCAACCACTAATAACGCCCCTTCACATGAGGCTAAAGAGCGAGAAACTTCATAGGAAAAGTCAACATGTCCGGGGGTATCAATAAAGTTAAGTTGATAAGTTTCACCATCGTTAGCTTGATAATCTAAAGTAACACTCTGTGCTTTAATGGTAATACCGCGCTCACGTTCAATATCCATTGAATCAAGCACTTGGGCTTCCATTTCTCGTTCTTGCAAACCTCCACAATGCTGAATTAGACGATCTGATAGTGTCGATTTACCGTGATCGATATGGGCGATAATTGAGAAGTTACGTATGTATTTCATAAATGGTATTCAGATAAAGTTATTAATTCAAGAATGCGCTGATCTTAACGAATTTAGCGCGCTGGGGCTATCTTTTGTTTTTGATTGCTCTTAATTAGTGCTGATATTATCAACATCCAAGGGTTTAGGTAAAATTCGCAAAATTTTAGGCTGCAATTTTTTCGACTGATTTGGCTTATTTTGTAAATATTTGGCTAGGCGATAACCTAAATAACCACCAAAGATGCCAAGCAAGACCGCCATTAACTCATGCGCTAGTCTATCTGTTTGTATTAACCATTGACCCAAAGCGGAAAAAACAAACAGCCCAAAAACCGGCAGTAAATACACTTGCCAAGCACTGTGCAACACATTGCTTTCAGGCACTGTCAGCACAACACTGTCACCAATTGCTACCTCTTGTTTTTTCAGTGCGGCTGGCTTGTTCAAGCGAACAGAAAGTCTTTTCTGCGGAATGGCTTTCGCCACTTGCCCATTAGCACAGCTGTCGACTTGTGCACAACTATTGCAGGTAGATTTAATTTGACTTTCTACAGTAATGTTGTCATTACTAATAGCAGTTACTGTTGCTAACTCTTCCATTAGGGCGCAACTAATTTAGGGTTAAAGCTGACAGAACTCACAATTTCTTTCGCTGTTTCTAAGGGGATTTTCCCAACCACGCTTACCTCAACATTATTGATAATTTTGCTCAATACGAGTGTTGCGCCATCATTGGCAAACTCCACCGCTCTGTTTTTTTCTTGGCTGGGGTTAACATAAACAGAGATATCTATTAACCCATCATTAAATAGCATAAATTCAACCGGTTGCTTGCTGTGATTAATTCGATGTCTATCAGACTTTACCGGTTCAAAACCCTCTGGCAACCAATTTACTTGCCAGGCTAACTCAGTTTCTGCTTGTTGCGCTGACACGTCAATCACACTGGGTAACTCTGCCACCTGCAAATGGTGCAAGTTATCAGACACAGTATCGGTAATATCTAGGTGGGTAAACTGAATTTGCTCGAGTAAATTACCTTTACGTGTGATAACGGCTAATTTAAGTAATAAACCACTGTCTTGATCTAACCAAAGCCAGTATCCAAAACGATGGATATCTTTAGGTACAATACGAACTAACTGTGCTGCCCGGCCTAACACCCGATTTTTACCGACAACAACTAAATGATAGTTTTTTTCCAACACACTAATATCTTGGCTAAAAACAGTAGGGATTGGCCCACTAATGTGTGTTGCTTTTATAGAGTAAGGTGCATATTCTGGCTCAATATAGCTGACCGTATTATCAATACGTAAAATATCACGACGCGGACCATTTAGTAGTGCTAATATTTCCAGTTCTATCGTGTCACTTTCAACCACTTCACTTGCTATCGCCGAGTTTTCCGTTGTGGGGGTTTCTGCCTTTGCGCTGTTTTCAACACTATCGTCCGTGGATGAGTTTTCTTCCGCTAAATGTTGTGCAACGGTATTGTCAACTTTAGTGACAATGCCGTGCATCCAGTGATAGGGCTCAGCTTGGTTATTCTTAACTACTACAAACGAGGTATTAAAATTAACCTCACGTAAAGATTGAGACAAGCGCTCTAGCAGCATTTTTGCTTGCTCTGTATCCGCAGACTTAACTGAAAAGCTAGCCAACAAACTGGCCATACAAATCAAAACACAAGCAAAAGAGAATGAGGTTAGTAGTTTCATATTTTCTCGACATAAAGGAAAAAAAAGTGAATAACTCATTATACTTAAGTTATTCACTTTTTATAAGGCTATTATGTTGCGCTAAGTATGTAGCCTGGTGCTAACTATTCAGCGCTATCACGATATAACAAATAATATAAGACAAATGGCGCGTTAATTAGATGTTTCTAACTCTGTTTTACGTTCTGCCGCTGAGTTCTCACTGTTATCTTGTATCACAGCACTCAACTTAACTTGTTGCTCGTGGTCTGACAATAATGCTTGAAAGCGTCTTTGCTGTTCAATTCTTTGTTCAAGAGCCGCTTTTTGCTGTAGTTTAGTGTTTTGTGGGTAATTGAAGCTAACAGGATTAGCAAACCCACCTAAAGGTTTGGTTTGCACTATTTGGCTTGGCATTATGATCTCATCGGTATCGGCAGTATTCTGCTGTACACCAATAATCATCAGCCCTGCTGCTGAGGCTGCAATTGCTAATTGGCCAGCAGGCTTTATAAATTGAATAACTTTTGCCTTAAACCCAGTAGCGCTTTTGTTGGTGCTAACTTTTGGTGCTAACACAGTTGGCTCTTCAGTAATCGCGGCGGCAATTTGTGTGGATAAATCAAGTTGTAATGCAGTTGGGGTTTCATTGCGCATTACATCACCAATTAAATGATAGTTATGCCATGTATTTGCTAAGTGGTCATCCTTGAGGACTTCATCAATAATTTGCTCTGCTTCTTGCTCAGAAACGCGGTAATTATCAACTATCGATGATACTGTCTCAAACTTACTTTCACTCATACTTTTACCTTTTAATTCGCACCTTGTTGGTGCTAAAAATTGATAAACTTTCGTTTAACTAATCGCTATAACGAATATAACTAATATTACTCACTTTTTAACAGTGGCGTAATTTTTTTATCTATCACATCACGTGCTCTAAAAATCCTTGAACGTACTGTCCCAACAGGACACTCCATAATTGTCGCTATTTCTTCGTAACTTAACCCTTCAATTTCTCGAAAATTTATCGCTACTCTTAAATCATCAGGTAATTGCGCTATAGTGTCAAAAATAACTTTTTTAATTTCTTGCGTAAGCAGTACTTTTTCAGGTGTAGCATTTTCTCTTAACGCTTGCCCACCGTCGTAAAATTCAGCATCTTCAACCTCAACGTCATTACTTGGTGGCTTACGTTTTAAAGCAACACTGTGGTTTTTTGCACAATTAACAGCAATTCGATATAACCAAGTATAAAAAGCACTCTCGCCTCTAAAATTAGGCAAGGCACGGTAAGCCTTAATAAAAGCTTCTTGTACTATATCGGGTACATCGCTGTAATTACTCACATAACGTGATACTAAATTAGACACTTTATGTTGGTATTTCGTTACTAATAGGTTGAAGGCGTTTTTATCACCTTGCTGCACCCGTTCAACCAATAATTGATCGACGTTCTGTTCGCTCATTTGAGCCATTTCTCCTAAGTATACTCTTTATAATTTAGAGTAAAAAATCACTTTACACATTTGGCTCATAACAAACGCATTAATTAAGACTGCACTTTATTTAAAAAGTTCTATTTATTTTAACTTTATCATTAGTTTTTTATAAATTACTGGTAATTCATACTGGTTAACACTGTTATCAAACGCTAATAAACGTTAATATTGTACTATAATAACTGATTTTACTTAAAATTCGTATATATGAATCTACAAAACAACTGTGATGTTTTAATTATTGGTAGCGGTGCTGCTGGTTTAACACTTGCCTTACACTTAGCCAAAAATGCCGATGTTGTAATTTTAAGTAAAAGCCAACTCAATGAAGGCTCAACTTATTATGCCCAAGGTGGGGTGGCCGCTGTTTTTGATGAAAATGACAGCATTCAAGCGCATGTTTCTGACACCCTAATTTCAGGTGCGGGTTTGTGCGATGAAAAGGCAGTGCAATATACCGCTGAAAACGCTAAAGCTTGCCTTGACTGGCTTATTCAACAAGGTGTTGATTTTGATAAAGAAGATGACGAACAAGGTGGCGAGACAAAATACCACTTAACACGTGAAGGCGGCCACAGCCATCGACGCATTTTGCATTCAGCAGATGCAACAGGGAAAGTAATACAAACCACGTTAGCCCAACGTGTTAAACAACACTCTCGCATCCGTGTATTTGAACGCTACAACGCCATTGACCTTATTTGCGAGCCAAGAACAGCTAGCGCTGAAAATAAAAGCGAAAAACAATGTATTGGCGCATATATATGGAATAGAAACACTGAAAAAGTAGAAAGCATTTACGCCCAAAAAACCATTTTAGCCACGGGTGGTGCAAGCAAGGTTTATCAATACACCTCTAACCCTGACGTAGCCAGTGGTGATGGTATTGCAATGGCTTGGCGCGCAGGTTGCCGTGTCGCAAACATGGAGTTTAATCAGTTCCACCCTACGTGTTTATTTCACCCTGACGCTGGTACTTTTCTCTTAACTGAAGCTCTACGAGGTGAAGGCGCGAAATTAAGACGACCTGATGGCAGCCGGTTTATGCCCGCCTTTGATGAGCGTGCTGAATTAGCCCCCCGTGATATTGTTGCCCGCGCTATAGACTATGAAATGAAGCGTCTTGGCGTTGATTGCATGTACCTTGATATAAGCCATAAATCTAGTAGTTTTATTAAACAGCATTTCCCAACTATATATCAACGCACCAAAGATTTAGGTATTGATATAACCAAACAGCCTATGCCTATTGTCCCTGCCGCCCATTATACTTGTGGGGGGGTTATGATTGACCAACACGGCAGAACAGATGTTCACCAACTCTATGCCATTGGCGAAATGTCCTACACTGGGCTACATGGTGCCAACCGCTTAGCAAGTAACTCCTTACTGGAATGTTTAGTGTATGCACGCGCTGCGGCACTCGAAATTAGCGAATCATTAACTCACGACAACTGTTTTATTAAGTTACCTCCTTGGGATGAAAGCCGGGTAACAAATTCTGATGAAGAAGTCGTAATTCAACATAACTGGCACGAACTACGACTATTTATGTGGGACTATGTTGGCATTGTTAGAACAACGAAAAGGCTTGAGCGCGCACTACACCGCGTAGAGTTATTACAGCGAGAAATTCAAGAATATTATCGAAACTTTAGGGTGAGTAATAACTTACTCGAGCTAAGAAACTTAGTACAAGTAGCGGAATTAATCATTCACTGTGCTTTAAAACGAAAGGAAAGTAGAGGGTTACATTACACCTTAGATTATCCCGACACCTTAGCAGAAGCAAAACCCACTATACTGGTGGCAAAATTAACATCTGACAAAAGCTTAGTACCTAAGGTTGATGACTCAATTGAGTAATAACCTTAGTTAACCGAGAGAAGTCCTGATCGCTTAAACTATCTCTATAGATAAACAGGTTTTTGCCTGTGTTTAGACAGCTGTTGTTTTGACCGTACTTACCGCGCTTGTGTCGTTGATCAAATAAATGCTGATCAGCGACATTAACAGCAAGCATAGTGTTAACCGCTGTCATAGGCTGTAAAACCAACCAACAACCTAAAAAACTAAACCGACTATTGGGATGTAGTTGATAATAGTGCTCGCCTGCAAAAGTACATACCCCTTGCTGGCTAAGCTCAAACTTTGTTATCGTAGCAGAGTTACCCTCTTTGTATGACAGACCAAAGAGGAGCAAAATAAAGCTAAATACCACTATAGCTAATGCTAAGTGATAAGCATAAGTAAAAAACAGTAAAGGCAATAACAGTATAAAAACCAAGCCTCCCGCAGATAAAAGTTTTTTATAACGAGATTTTTTAACGCTTATATTATACTTTAACTCGATTGAGAATAAATTGCACCATGGTGTTAAGTTCGGTGTCTTCACAGGTTTTATGCCCCATAAACCAAGCAAACAGTTCAGGATCTTGTTCAGTGAGTAAGCGCTCAAAAACTTGTTGTTGTTTGGTTGTTAAGCCATCATAAACGTTATCAACAAAGGGAATAAATAAAATATCTAACTCTAGCATTCCACGTCGACAAGCCCACCTTAGTCGCGCTTTATTCACTTTGGGGATTGTAGGGGTTGCTAAAGAATTTACTGCTGTTGGCATAATGAAGTAACCTAAAAAGTTTAACTAAGAGAAAATCGCTTTTATTCGAACATTTAAGTACATTGTAGCAATAATATTAATTTTTTCGCCAATTATTATCTCTTTTTTGCAACTTTACTTGATTTATCATCAGATCACCCATACCTATCTTCTATTCACCCCGCTATTATCTGATATTTATCACTGTATAGGCTTCCTTTATGTCATTAAATTTTGAAGAAAAACTTCCCACCCTAGCACAGTTACCCAGTACTTATTTAGTTTCCTTAAGCCATTATAGTGCTATTTCATTGTATGGCGATGAACAAACTAAATACCTACAAGGTCAAGTGACTTGTGATGTTGCAACAAGCACCGAGCACACTTTACATACAGGCGCACATTGTAATGCCAAAGGTAAAGTATTTAGTGTTTTTCGTTTGTTAAACAGAAATGCAGCTCACTTATTGGTGCAACCTAAAGCAAGTATTGAGTCGTCACTGGTGGAGTTAAAAAAATTTGGTGTGTTTGCCAAAGTAGCGATATCAACAACGGATGACTTAGCCTTTTTAGCGCTAGTGGGAGATAATGCCGTTAGCCTGCTCAAGCACCATTTTTCTAGCATTCCTGACAGTTTAACCCCTGTGGTGCAGTCAGGTTCAACCACCATTGTATATATTGCGGGAAAACAAGCACGCTACCTATTAATTGACACCCAAGCTAACTTAGACAGTGTGATTGAAAATAGTCATTTACCCCTATACCCTAATGCTGTTTGGGACTTACTGGAAATAAGCGAAGGGTTTGTGCAAATTTCTAATGAAAGTAGTGCTGTGTACGTACCACAAATGCTTAACTTACAAGCAGTTAATGGCATTAGCTTTACTAAAGGCTGTTATTTAGGACAAGAAACTGTCGCGCGTATGCAGTATTTAGGTAAAAACAAAAAAGCTTTATTTTCGTTAACCGCCTTATTAAAGCAACCCATACAAAGCGATGATGTTCTTGAGCGTAAATTAGGTGAAAACTGGCGCAAAGCAGGTGATATTTTATCGACTTACCAAGCTGATGACGGTACATGTTACCTGCAAGCCGTATTAGGCAGCGAGGTAGACAGCTCATTTGAATTAAGAATAAAATCACAGCCCGACTCTACCGTGACAATTGAGGCACTACCATATTCCTTAGTCACTGAATAAAGACGAACGAATACGTCTTTATACAAAATGGTTTCACAGAATTTTTTTACTTGAGTGAATTATTATGTTCACTTTTAACAACAGAGAGAGATATATGAAAATTACCCAAAATTCAGTAGTGGTAATGCACTACGCGGTATCAGATAGCGAAGGCACATTAATCGATAGCTCTTATGATGATAAACCTATGTCTATTATTCAAGGGTCTGGCTATTTAATTGAAGGCCTTGAAAATGCATTAATTGATCACCAAGCAGGTGACAAATTCGAAGTAGCAGTAAGTGCTGACCAAGCTTATGGTCAACGCCATGACGATTACGTGCAAACCGTTCCCAAAGAATTACTACAAGGCGTTGAAGACTTAACCGTGGGTACTCAACTACGTGCTAGTACCGATGAAGGTGAGCAAACCGTTATTGTTATTGATGTAGCTGATGACGCAGTAACTGTTGATGGTAACCACCCATTAGCCGGCATTGATTTAAATTTTGAAGTAGAAGTGTTAGAAGTTCGTGCAGCAACCGAAGAAGAGCTTGCTCATGGTCATATCCACAGCGAAGGTGAAAGCTGCGGCAGCACCCACTAGTCATCAAGCTGGATGAATATCGTAGCAGCACCACAGATATGGTGACTGAAACGGTGTTTATACAAAATGACCTTCGGATAACTGCCAGGAAAACAGTTGAAGCGGCCTTGGCTGCTTTTATTGACTGCTACTATAAAAGACCTTCACTGCATCAAACTAAACGTTGGTATTGCGTTACGTAAAACGAATACAACTAAGCTTAAAACAAAGGTTCAAAACTAGTCTTTAAAGTTGGTAAACTGAAATGATTGCGCTAAGTCAGCTTCACGAATTAAGCGCATTACTGCTTGTAAATCATCACGCTTCTTTCCTGTTACTCGTACTTGCTCACCTTGAATAGCCGCTTGCACTTTAAACTTTTCTGCTTTAATCAACTTAACCACTTTTTTCGCAACGTCTTGCTCAATGCCTTCTTTAAACGTCACTTGTTGGCTCCAGTTTTTACCCGTTGCCGTTGCTTGGCTAATAGTCATTGCTTTCGCATCAACATTGCGTTTAGTGAGTTGACTACGCAACATATCGCATAGTTGTTTTAACTGAAAGTCCCCTTCTGCTTTTACCGTCACTACCGGCTTTTTCCATTCAAAACTGGCTTCGACACCACGAAAGTCAAAGCGCGTTGTCAATTCACGGTTGGCATTATCGACAGCATTACGTACTTCTTCTAGGTCTGTTTCAGACACGATATCCATTGATGGCATAATCTTCTCTCTATTAACTAAGTGATAATGCCTATTATACCTGGCAACAACAGCCAAACAAGCAAGCATTATTGATAAATTTCATTCTTAATTCCCTCAAGCATGATAATATTAACTTCTAGTTTGTTTAACCTAATACACTGTGAAAATTTATCACCACTTAAGCTTTTTTATTCTTATTGTCTGTTGTGCAACACTCTTGTTTTTTTCGAGTGAACTGCAGTTACCAGCACAACTGACAAGACTCGTATTTCGCTCACCACAAATTGATACTATCGGCCATTTTATTGCTTTTTTTATTTTAACTTGGTTTGTTGCTTCTGTGATAAAACTTTCATTATTAGCAACTTTCTTTACATTGTGTTTTTATGCCGCGCTTAGTGAGTTAGGCCAATATTATTTAGGCTTTCGCAATGGTGAGTTCAGTGATTTTTTTGCAGATGTAGGCGGGATTGGTTTATATATACTGCTTAAACTGGCCTATTTTCGCTATAAAATATATACGCGCAAAAGTACAAAAAAGTGCGGTTTAGATCAGAGGTAACTCAGTAGATGAATATTATTATTGTTGGCCAAGGAGCCATTGGATTACTTTGGTACCATCACCTATTGCAGCTAATAGCTAGCACTACTCATAACAGTAAACACCAAGTCCATTTATTAACTTCGAGTAAAGCAGCTGCTGCTAACCAATACCATTTTACCGACCACACAGGCGTGTTACACCAACATAACATTCATTATGCCAAAACTCAGCATATTGAAGCTGCCGATGTTGTGATTTTTTGTGTAAAGTCTTTTCAAATAGCACAAGCGCTTAATACAATAGCAGACAAATTAACAAGTCATTGTAGCCTACTACTGGCTCATAATGGCATGGGAACCTTAGCTGAATTGCCTGAAAACACCGTAAATAAACATAACTTTTATGCCTTACTTACAACCCATGGCTGTTTGCGAACAGCGCCCTTTAGCGTTACTCACACAGGTGTGGGGTCAACAGATATTGGTTTATTGTCTGGTACTGTTAATGTAATGCAGCAACAAGCACTTACCCGATTACTTAACAAGGCATTGCCAAAGGTGTTTTTTCATCAAAACATCGCACAAAAACAATGGATAAAACTGGCAATAAACTGTGTAATTAACCCTTTAACTGCGGTGCATAATATAGAAAATGGCCAAATAAACACTCGAAAATTTTCAGCCATTATGCAGCAGGTACTTGAAGAGGTTGTCACCATTGCAAGCTGTGAGGGGGTAAAGTTAGCGCAAGATGAATTGATACAAACAGTACAAGAAGTAGCGCAGGCAACCGCTAAAAACAGCTCGTCTATGCGCTGTGATATTCTCGCCAAACGCACCAGTGAAATAGACTACATTAATGGTTACATTCATCGTTTAGGGATTCAGCATAACATTGCCACCCCTACGAACAGTGAATTATGGCAAGCAGTGACAAAACTAGACGCTAGCGCCTAGTTCCTTCCTAGCACCTGTCTCTAAGGACGATAAACCTTAACATTCTTGTACCCATTATCAAGGAGGTATAAAGCTTGTAGTTTACTCATAACCCCATGATCACAGTAAAGTAAATAATCCTTATTCATATCTAAATCGCCAAATTGTGTCGCCAGCTTATAAAACGGGATATGTTTAACTTCTACGTCGTCTAGGTCTAAGGGCTTTTCTTCTTCTTCTTCCGGGCTGCGAATATCTACCACAATGGCATTAGCTGCTATGTTTTCAACTAGGTCAACGGCATGAATTTCTTTTTCAGTTTCAGAGCCAATATCACGAATATCAAACACCCGTGTTTCACTAACCACTTTGTCAAGAATTGTAAAATCAAAGTTCGCTTCCTCTTCTTCGATTTTTGATAATACTGCTTTTACTGTCGGTTTTTGTGAAATCACACCACAGTATTCAGGAATAGTTTTAGCAAAGTCTTCCGTGCCAATTTTTCTAGCAATATCAATAATATCTTGTTTATCATAAGCAGCTAACGGGCGCAGAATAAGCGTCTCTGTTACACGATTAATCACGTTTAAATTGGTTAACGTTTGGCTAGAAACTTGCCCTAAACTTTCACCGGTAACCAGTGCTTGAATGTTACCTTTTTCAGCAATTTTACTGGCGGCACGCATCATCATACGCTTGAGTATGACCCCCATTTGCCCGTTTTCAACTTTCTCTAAAATTTCAGCAACCACGGGTTCAAAATCAACCGCGAAAAACTTAATTTTATGTGATGCACCAAACTTATTCCATAAATAATAACTGACCTGTTTTACGCCCACTTCATGGGCTGAGCCACCAAGATTAAAGAAACAATAATGCGTACGCGCACCCTTCTTAATCATTTGGTAACTCGCCACGCCTGAGTCAAAGCCACCTGACATTAATGATAAGACATCTTCTTGCGTAGCAATCGGGAAACCACCTAGCCCTTGGTGGCGCTGAGTCACAATAAACAAATCTTTATTTTTTATCTCTAAGTGAATCGTCACCTCAGGTTTGGTTAGTTTTACTTTGGCACTCTCTACTGCCTGGTTTAGGCCCCCTCCCACGTACTGCTCTACTTTAATGGATTTAAAGTCATGATTCCCAGTGCGTTTAACACGAACACAAAAGGTTTTATTTTCAATCGTTTTAGCATGAACCGCTAATGTTTTTTGGTAAATGTCATGAAGATCAACAAAGTCTGTTTGTAGCACTTCTAAAAATACAGGCACCCCAGGAATACATTTTAGCGCCTCAACTAAACGCTCACGGTTTTCAGGCGTATTATTTTTAGTATTAACTTCAACGTTATCCCAATTCATCCGCGTGGTAACTTGCTCATCAACACGGCGTAGCACCCGGTTAATATTGGTTTCTAATATTTTCGTAAAACGTTTACGAACCGGACGAGATTTGATGGTGATTTCAGCTTGCAGCTTTACGATAAATTTCATCGACGTTGGCCTAATAAATAATAACTATAAGAATAATGGCGCGCATTATATACCCAAACCACCTTAATATGCGAGTTTCGCTGTGCATTGAATACGCAAAAAAAACTGGCTGCTGCTATTTAAAATAGCAGCAGCCAGTTTCAGTTGTTGTTGACCCAGCTAAATTTATTCAATCACTTGAATGGGCGCGCTTTCTTTGGCTTTACCTTGATTAATAGCAATTTCAACTCGGCGATTTCTGCGACGATTTAACGGATTAGTATTAGGCACTAGCGGGCGCGTATCAGCATGGCCTGCAACCACTAACCTGTTTTTATTAAAACCAGGTATTTTAATAAATTCATGGGCGATAGCCACAGCACGTTTACTTGATAAATCCCAATTAGAGTCAAACAACTCTGAGCTAATGCCTTGGTTGTCTGTATTGCCTGAAATCATAATTTCACCCGGCATGGTGTTAAGTAACTCACCAATTTTTCTAATCGTGGGTTTAAATTGTGGCTGCAAAAAAGCAGAGCCAGAGGGGAATGAACCATTTTCTCGAATACGAATAATAACCTGCTGCCCTAACGATTCTAACTCAATAGCACCATCTTCAATTTGCTGCTCAAGTTGCTCGGCAATTTTCTTTACTAAATCATTAACTTGCTCTTGCGCCGCTTTTTCCATTTGCGCTTGTGCTTTTTGTAAAGCTTGTGCTGACAATGTGTCGTCTGTACTTTGTGAATGGCCACCGCGCTCACTACCACGTTGCTCTTGACGCCCACCAGCAGAACTTTCATCACCCGCTTGAAACTCTAGCATTTGCTGGGTCATTTCCATGGTTTGCTGTTGAATAAGCTCAATGGGGGTTGGTTCAGGTTTACCCGGACGAAATTCTTGCGCAATAATGCTAGTGCCTTTGGGGATATCTTTGACTTCAATTTTATTTTGTACACCAAAAGCAAACTTCATTGAACCGGCTATTTGTTTAAACTTCAGTATATCCATTTCAGAAAAGGACAATAACAAAACAAAAAAGCACATCAACAACGCCATAAGATCAGCAAAAGTGCCCATCCATTGAGGTAACCCAGGTGGTGGACATTTACATTTTTGCTCAGACATATATCCTCCCAATCAAGCTAGTGTTAGTCTTCATCTGTCGTCGTTTGGCGTTTACCTTCAGCAAGGTAGCTTTTTAGCAAACCTTCTATTACACGTGGGTTTTGCCCATCTTGAATGCCCAGCACAGCATCAAGTACTAACTCTTGGTTGAGTTTCTCTTCTTCCATGCGCAGCCTTAATTTACTGGCCAATGGAATGGCAATAACATTGGCTAAAAAGGCACCATAAAGCGTAGTGAGTAAAGCAACTGCCATTGCAGGCCCAATAGATTTAGGGTCATCCATATTTGATAACATAGCAACCAAACCGATCAAAGTACCTATCATGCCCATAGCAGGTGCAACATCACCTAAAGCTGTTAGCATACCTGCGCCTTTTTCATGGCGATCTGTTGTTAAGTTAATATCTTTTTGCAAGGTAGCACGCACCACATCAGCATCATGCCCGTCTACCAGCATATCCACCCCTTTTTGCATAAAAGCGTTACTGATTTCTGCTTCTTCTAACGCTAAAAAGCCACCTTTACGTGCAGCATCCGCCATATCTACAGCTTTATCAATTAATTCTTCTGGTTTTTCTAGTTTAAAAACAAAGGCTTTAACTATAATTTTTCCAATCCCAAAAAATTGCCCTAAGTTATAATTCGACAAAACAACAAAAAGTGAACCACCAAAAACAATGAGTATTGATTGCGTATCAGCAAACATCATGATGTCGCCAGACAGTACCATTGCCATAACGAGAAAGCCAATAGCGCCGAGAATGCCTACTAAGGTTGCTAAATCCACACAAATCTCCTAAAACTACAAAACCATCAAACTAATAAAATAATAGTACATTATGATAAAAGTATTCGCTATCACTTATCTATTTATATCTTTATTTCCCTTATGTTATCGTCCCAATTGTCAATTACTTAAGCGCTTTTTTAAAGCGCTTAACTAAAATCATAGTAGCCGACATTAATCAGTGCTACATTGACCATCGACCTTAGCTAAGGTAAGTTTGCGCCTAGAATTTAGCAAGGCGAGTATAAAGAGAATTTAAGATGGCAAAAAAGAAATTAGAAAACCTCACATTTGAAGAGTCACTCAACGAATTAGACATAATTGTACAAAGCCTTGAACAAGGAGATTTAGACCTAGAAGAGTCTATGGCATTGTTTGAGCGCGGCTTAACCTTAAGTAAATTAAGCCAAAACAAACTACAAACAGCAGAGCAAAAAGTCAAAATATTGCTCGAGCAAAACAATACGCAACAACTAGAAGACTTCGACCCCACTGAAAATCAACTACCAACAGGTGACTTTTCATGACCGACTTAGCTAATCACGATATTTATCAACAGCGTATTAATGATTTTTTAGCACAAAAACTTAATAACTTACCCATCAACGATGACAGACTTCATCAAGCCATGCAATACGGGTTATTAATCGGTGGTAAGCGAATGCGCCCCTATTTAGCCTATATTACAGGTGAAACATTAGGTGTTGACTTAAATGATGTTGACGCAATAGCAGGTGCGCTTGAATGTATACATGCCTACTCATTACTCCATGACGATTTACCCGCTATGGATAATGATGATTTAAGACGCGGTAAACCCACTTGCCATAAAGCCTTTGATGAAGCCACGGCAATACTTGCGGGTGATAGCTTACAAACACTTGCTTTTGATATTCTTGCTAATCACCCATTTTCAGCCAAAGTAAAACCACAACAAATTACATTAATTCAGCAACTCACTCGTGCTGCTGGTTACCAAGGTATGTGTGGTGGGCAAGCGCTTGATTTAGCCGCAGCAAATCACGCAATATCACTCGCGCAACTCGAGCAGCTCCACTCGCTAAAAACTGGGGCTTTAATTGAAGTATCTTTGTTAATGGTTGCTCAATGTAGCCAAGACACGACACCCCAAGATATAGCAGCCCTACAAACTTACGCGCAACTCATTGGTTTGGCTTACCAAGTACAGGATGATATTATTGACATTACCTCAACCCAAGATCAACTAGGCAAACCTTGTGGCTCTGACCTTGCTGCTAATAAAAGTACCTACCCTGCACTGCTAGGTTTACAAGGGGCGCAAGAAAAAGCTGAAAACTTATTTCAACAAGCCCTTCAAGCTTTAGCCCGTTTGCCTTACAATACGCAATCCTTAGCTGAGTTTGCTACCTTCATTATTAAACGTAGCTATTAACCAGTTAAAAATATAAACAACTATAGAACAACTATGATAACAAACCTTGCTGATTACCCATTACTTGCTCAAATAAATTCGCCGGATGATTTGCGCGTTTTTCCTCAAGAACAATTACCTAGAATAAGTAATGAGTTACGTAAATTTCTGTTAAATTCAGTCAGTAAGAGCAGTGGCCACTTTGCTTCTGGGTTAGGCACTATCGAACTCACTGTGGCTTTGCACTACGTCTATAATACGCCGTTTGACCACCTAGTTTGGGATGTAGGACATCAAGCGTACCCCCATAAAATTTTAACCGGGCGACGAGATCAACTGCATACCATTAGGCAAAAAAATGGCCTTCACCCCTTTCCCTGGCGTGAAGAAAGTGAATACGATATCTTGAGTGTTGGTCATTCAAGTACCTCAATATCTGCGGCGTTAGGTTTGTCGGTTGCCGCTGAAAAAGAAGGTAAAAATAGAAAAACAGTCGCGGTCATTGGTGATGGTGCCATGACCGCAGGCATGGCATTTGAAGCACTCAATCATGCCGGTGACATCAAAAAAGACATGCTAATTATATTAAACGATAATGAAATGTCTATTTCAGAAAATGTTGGGGCATTAAATAACCATTTCGCCAAAATGCTCTCCAGTAGTATTTATACAGGGATTAGAGAAGGGGGTAAGCGCTTACTCAATAATATTCCCCCTATTAAAGAATTAGCAAGCCGAGCGGAAGAACACCTCAAAGGCATGGTTGTTCCTAGTACTTTTTTTGAAGAACTTGGCTTTAACTACATTGGCCCCATTGATGGCCATGACGTAAATGGCTTAGTTGAAACCATAAAAAACATGCGCAGCCTAAAAGGCCCGCAATTGCTGCATATTGCCACCAAAAAAGGTAAAGGGTATCAAGCAGCAGAGCAAGACCCGATTAAATACCATGCAGTACCTAAGTTTAACCCTAGTGAAGAGAAACTGCCGCAAGCTAAACCGACTTTACCTACTTACTCACAAATTTTTGGTGATTGGCTCTGTAAAACAGCAACAGTAGACAAAAAATTGGTAGCGATTACTCCTGCCATGCGTGAAGGCTCTGGCATGGTTGAATTTAGCCAACGCTTTCCAGATCAGTACTACGATGTTGCCATCGCCGAGCAGCACGCCGTAACTTATGCTGCGGGCTTAGCCATAGGTGGCCAACACCCCGTTGTGGCCATATATTCTAGCTTTTTACAGCGCGGTTATGATCAACTCATTCATGATATAGCCATACAAAATCTACCTGTTATGTTTGCCGTAGACAGAGCCGGCGTTGTTGGCGCTGATGGGGCAACACACCAAGGTCTATTTGATTTAAGTTATTTACGCTGTATTCCTAACTTAATTATTATGGCTCCAGCAAATGAACGTGAATGCCAACTTATGTTAAATACTGGGCATAAAGCAAACGCTCCCACTGTAGTGCGTTACCCGCGTGGTAGTGGCACAGGAGAACCTCTGCCAAGTATAGACGAAGTAATTAACCTAGGTGAAGCGAGAATCATTACTAAAGCACCAGCAAACGATATAGCTATTTTAAGCTTTGGCACCATGTTAACTGAAGCAAACAAAGCCGCTATTGCCCTAGGCGCGACACTTATCGACATGCGCTTTGTTAAGCCACTTGACACTAACATGATTGACCAATTAGCAAAAGATCACAGCACACTGGTTACCGTAGAAGATAATGCAATTGCTGGTGGCGCTGGCTCAGCAGTTAATGAGTATGTTTTATCTCAAGGCATCATGATAAAACTATTAAATATAGGGGTTGCTGATCACTTTGTTAAGCACGGTAGCCAAGAAGAAATACATCACGAATTGGGGTTAGATAGCCAAGGGATCATTAAAAAAATACATACCTTTCTTAACTAATATTAGGCCGGTTAATCAACCTTGCCCTAGCAGCTTTTGCTTTAATTGTTAATGTTTTAACCCTTAATGCATGCTTTAGGCAATAAAAAAAGGAGAGTAGCAAAACTCTCCTTTTTTATTTTTACATGCAAAGTGCAAATACTAAATACTAAATATTTTCAACATCGATTCTATTGTGTAAATTCTCTTCAAGTGCTGCTTTGCGATCACGCTCTTGACGCTTCTCGCATGGATTATCACAGTTACATGCTTTCTCAATGCCAACACTGGCTAAGCCACCACAGCTACCGGCTAATGTTTTATGTTGAACAAGGTAACCCACAGCCATCGCCAAACCAACGGCAAGAAAAAAGCCAAAAGTAATAAAAAAAATCATCATAATAATTGCACGCCTATAATTAATTTGGAAAATGTTGGGCGAAAAAACTGTCGGACTAAAGCCCGACCTACTACCTTACTTGGGCTAAAACCCAACCAACGACTACTTTAAATATTGTTTGAATTTTACCGTAAATTGCTCTTCAAAGCCATGTTCAGATTTAAAAATAAACAAAGCCGCAATATCGTGCTTTTTAGCAAAGGCCATTCCCTGCTCTGCCCCCATAACCATCATTGCTGTCGATAAGCCATCAGCAGTCATTGATGCAGGCGCAATAACGGTCACTGACACGAGATTATGCTCAATTGGTTTGCCAGTATGCGGGTCTATAATATGAGAAAAACGCTGGCCGTCAGCTTCAAAGTAATTTCGGTAACCGCCCGAAGTCGCCAAAGCATTATCTTTAGGAATAATCACCTGCTGTACCGCCCTATGATTACCCAAGGTATCATAAATGGGCTTTTCGATGGCTATCGCCCATAACTCTCCGGTGTGTTTAAAACCTTTTAAGCGAATTTCTCCGCCAATCTCAACTAAATAATTAAAAAAACCATTGGCTTCAAGTAACTCAGCCACGATATCAACGCCATAGCCTTTAGCCGTAGTCGATAAGTCCACATAGAGGTTGGCAATATCTTTTGACAACAAATTACCGTTTAAATGCAAGTTGGTAAAGCCAACCCGTGCGCGCTCTTTTGCTAACGCTGCCTCACTCGGCGCTTGTTCAGGGCGTAATTCAGGGCCAAAGCCCCAAAGGTTAACCAAAGGGCCTACCGTAATATCTAACTTACCGTCACTTAACTCAGCCAAGCGAAGCGACTCAGCCAATACCCGCCTAAAACCTTCCGACACTTCAACCGGCTCAAGCGAGCTTGAATTGTTAAAACGTGATATTTCAGAATCAGGCATGTAGGTCGACATTGCTTGATTCACTTGCACTAATGCCGCGTCAATCTTCTCTTGTAAATTTAACCTTTCAACTTCATCAACAGTGGCAACCACTTTAATATTATACGTTGTCCCCATCGTTCGGCCTTGCAATAAAACTTCTTTTTTGCCTGAGTCATTATTCGGAAAGCAAGCGGTTAAACTGATAATCAGTAATGTAATAAGTAGGCATTTAACTTTATTCATAGGAATGTTCCAACATTTATTATTTAACGAATAAAACTCACGATAATTTTATTCGTTAAATAATAAAGACGACCGAAGTCGTCTTTAATCAATACTTAGCCGTGCTTATACTTTAAAGTTAAGCGCTCAATAGTAGCGCTAATTCAACTTCAACACGGATGCACAAAGTTGACGCTAGTCAATAAGTACATCCAACGCAAAAGTAGTGCCAATAGGCAAGCTTATAAGCGCATAATAGTGGCGCTAATTCAAGGCGGATGCACGGCGTTGACGCTAGTCAATAAGTACATCCAACGCGGAAGTAGTGCCAATAGGCAAGCTTAAAGTAACCTATTAGCCGCCAAAGTCGTCAAGCATGATGTTTTCATCTTCTACGCCTAGGTCTTTAAGCATGTGAATCACCGCAGCATTCATCATTGGTGGACCACACATATAGTATTCACAATCTTCCGGTGCTTCATGGTCTTTTAAATAACTTTCGTACAGTACGTTATGAATAAAACCAGTTTTGCCTTCCCAGTTATCCTCAGGTTGTGGATCACTTAGGGCAACATGCCATTCGAAGTTATCGTTAGCCGCTGCTAAACCGTTGTAATCATCTTCGTAGAACATTTCACGCAGTGAACGTGCGCCATACCAGAAGCTCATTTTACGCTTAGATTTTAAACGTTTGAGTTGGTCAAATATATGCGAACGCATTGGCGCCATACCCGCACCACCACCGATAAATACCATTTCATTGTCTGTTTCTTTAGCGAAAAACTCACCAAACGGACCTGAAATAGTCACTTTATCACCTGGCTTAAGGCTGAAAATATAAGAAGACATTTTACCTGCAGGTAAATGTAGCTTTCCTGGAGGTGGCGTAGCAATACGCACGTTAAGCATGATAATGCCTTCCTCTTCAGGGTAGTTAGCCATAGAGTAAGCACGTAATGTGTCTGTGTCTACTTTTGACTCTACATCGAAGAAACCAAAGTGATTCCAGTCACCTTTATATTTTTCATCAATATCAAAATCTTTATATTTAACATGATGCGCTGGCGCTTCAATTTGAATATAACCACCCGCTTTAAACGGTACTGACTCACCATTTGGAATTTTAAGCTTTAATTCTTTAATGAAAGTTGCTTTATTATCATTTGAGATAACTTCACATTCCCATTGCTGAACACCGAAGATTTCATCTTCAACTTCAATTTCCATGTCTTGCTTAACCGCAACTTGACAAGCCAAACGACAGCCTGCTCTTGCTTCGCGCTTAGTGATATGGCCTTCTTCTGTTGGTAGAATATCGCCACCACCTGAATGCACATCAACACGACACTGGCCACAAGTACCACCACCACCACAGGCTGATGGAATAAAAATGCCTTGGTCTGCTAATGCGCCTAATAATTTGCCACCCGCAGCAGTAACTACTGCTTTTTCTGGGTCGCCGTTTATGCTAATCGTTACGTCACCACTTGATACTAACTTAGACTTAGCAAATAAAATCACTAACACTAAGGCAAGTACTATCGCTGTGAACATCGATACGCCGAGAATAATTTCCATCGACTTTTCCTTAAACTTTTCTAAGGGTGCAACACAAAGTAAATTGCCTTACACCGACCAAATTTATAACGAAATACCACCGAAAGACAAGAAGCCAAAAGCCATTAGTCCAGCAGTAATAAATGTGATACCTAAACCTTTTAAGCCGTCTGGTACATCAGAATATTTCATCTTCTCGCGAATACCAGCAAGCAAAACAATCGCTAATGCCCAGCCAACACCAGAGCCTATACCATAAACAACAGACTCACCAAGCGTTAAGTTTTTAGATACCATAAATGATACGGCACCAAAAATCGCACAGTTAACGGTTATTAGGGGTAAGAAAATCCCTAGTGCTTGGTAAAGCGCAGGAAAGTACTTATCAAGCACCATTTCAAGGATCTGAACTAATGCTGCTATTACACCAATAAAGGTAATAAAAGATAAAAAGCTTAAATCAACAGATTCACTTGGGTCAGTGATGCCTAGCACACCATCAAGCGCACCCGGTGCTAATACGGCTTGGTAGATAATTTGGTTCATTGGTACAGCCAAACCAAGTACTACAATAACCGCAACACCTAAACCTATGGCAGTATCTACTTTTTTCGATACAGCAAGGAAAGTACACATACCTAAGAAAAACATTAATGCGATGTTTTCAATAAAAATAGATTTAACTAATAATGCAATATAATGTTCCATGGTATTAATCCTTCTCTACTTGTTCTGGTTTCCATTGGCGAATAGCCCAAATGATTAAACCAATAACAAAGAATGAACTAAATGGTAATACTAATAAACCATTCGCTTGATACCAACCGTCATTTTGAATTAATGGCAAGATTTCAATACCAAATAAAGTACCAAAACCAAGTAACTCACGGAAAAAGGCAACAATCATTAAAATAAAGCCATAACCTAAACCGTTACCAACACCATCAATGAAGCTAACAACTGGCTTTTCTTTCATGGCGAATGCTTCAGCACGTCCCATAACGATACAGTTAGTAATAATTAAGCCAACAAAAACTGACAGCTCTTTTGATAACTGGTATGAAAAGGCTTTCAGTACTTGGTCAACCACAATTACCAATGATGCAATAATCGCCATCTGTACAATGATACGCACACTTGATGGTATTTGATTACGAATAATTGAAATAAACAAGTTGGAAAATGCAGTTACAAAAATAACGGCTAAGCTCATTACTAACGCGTTCGCCATTGAACTGGTTACCGCTAAAGCAGAGCAAATCCCTAATACTTGTAATGCTATTGGGTTATTGTCAACAATAGGACCCGTTAATACTTTTTTAGCATCTGAAGACATTATTTAACCCCTTCTGCAAGATATTTAGTAATAAAGGTTTTATAACCTTCTTCACCAAACCAGAATTGTAATGTATGAGTAACGCCGTTACTTGTTAAGGTTGCACCTGATAACGCATCCACACCGTGAACATCATTTGGTTTCGCACCACCTTTAACAAGACGAACTTTTACTTCACCTGCATCGTTATATATTTTTTTACCTGGCCATAAAGCTTTCCATTTTGGGTTCAATACTTCTGCACCCAGCCCAGGAGTTTCCTTATGATCAGAATAAATAACGCTTTTCACTGTGTTTAAGTCTGCTGCTAAACCAACGTAACCAAACATTAGGTCCCATAAACCCGACCCAACAATAGGAAGAACAACAGTATCAACACTGCCTGAGTCTGACTTTATTAAGTAAATAACCGCAGTATTAGAACGACGGTTAATACCGGCTATATCGTTTTCAGGCTTAATAGATAACGCTTTATCACGGGCATTACGGCGCTCATCAAACAATAATGGATCACTGTCAATAAATTCACCTGTATCAAGGTCAATCATTCTCGCGTCAACATACTTATTGTAAGTGCCAACAATGTCACCGTCTGCTTTTTCAATTAACAGTGCGGCTTCTAATACTTTAGTTTGTTGATCAAGTAATTTATTCGCTGCTTGTTTATCTTTTAAACCAACCGCAGAAATAGATACTAATGCCGCACAAACTAAACAGACTGCTAGAACAAATAATATCGTTCCTAATGGCGTTTCTTTATTACTAGACATTACGTGCAAGCCTCCGTTTAATATTGCTTTTCACTACAAAGTAGTCAAACAATGGTGCAAACAAGTTAGCAAATAAAATCGCTAACATCATACCTTCTGGGAATGCAGGGTTAACCACACGAACCAGTACTACCATGACACCCACTAAGGCACCAAACCAGTATTTACCCGTATTAGTAAAAGACGCTGAAACTGGGTCTGTTGCCATAAACATCATACCAAAAGCAAAACCACCAACCACTAAGTGCCAATGCCAAGGCATAGCAAACATAGTATTCGTCTCACTGCCAATAAAGTTGAATAGTAATGACGTTAGCACCATACCGCCAAACACACCTAACACGATGCGCCATGAAGCAATACCTTTATATAAAATATAAGCACCGCCTAGTAACACAGCAAAGGTTGATACTTCACCAACAGAGCCTGGAATAAAGCCCCAGAAAGCGTTCCACCAATCAGCATTAATTGAGTAATCAACAAGGCCTTGGTTAGCGGCACTTAACATAGTAGCACCAGAGAAGCTGTCAGCGGCAACCCAAACGGCATCACCTGAAATTTCTGCTGGGTAAGCGAAGAATAAAAACGCACGACCCGCCAAGGCAGGGTTTAAGAAGTTTTTACCTGTACCACCAAAAATTTCTTTAGCAATAACAATACCAAAGGTAATACCTATAGCAACTTGCCATAAAGGAATACTGGCAGGCAAAATTAAAGCGAATAAGATAGAAGAAACGAAGAAACCTTCATTCACTTCATGTTTACGCACTGCTGCAAAAAGTACTTCCCAAAAGCCACCTACAATAAAGGTAACAGCATAAATAGGTAAGAAGAACATGGCACCATAGAAGGTCATTTCAAACAAGCCAGAGCTTGCTGTTAATGTACCGCCTAAAAAGTTAAATAAATCAACTTGCCAAGATTGTGGTAAAGCATAACCGGCAGCTAAAGCGTCAACCGCTTGGTAACCAATATTATACATACCAAAGAACATGGCTGGGAAAACCGCAAGCCATACTGTGATCATAATACGTTTTAAGTCGATACTGTCACGTATGTGAGTTTTACCCTTGTTGACATAACCAGGGGTAAATAAACCTGTGGCAATCGCTTCATATAACGCAAACCATTTTTCGTGTTTACCGCCTTTTTCAAAATGCGGTTCAATATCTTCAATAAACTTTTTCAAGCCCATGACTAACCTTCCTTCTCAATTGTGGTTAGACAATCACGAAGATATACGCCGTAATCTGTTTTGCCTGGGCAAACAAATGTACAAAGCGCTAAATCTTCTTCGTCCAGCTCTAAGGCACCAAGTTTTTGAGCTGTGTCGGTATCACCGGCAACTAAATCGCGCAATAACATGGTAGGTAAAATATCTAGTGGCATAACACGTTCAAAGTTACCAATTGGCACCATGTCACGCTCACTACCATTACTGGTGGTGGTCATATTAAATAATTTCTTCGGAAAGAAATGAGACATATAAGCACGTGTTACTGAGAATTTATTTGGTCCAGGATACATATAACCTAAAAATTCTTTATCGCGGCCTTCGTTAATTAACGACACTTGCACATGATAACGACCTAAGTAACCATGCACAGCTGTTGCTGTTGCCCCCATCAATAATGAACCTGAGACTACGCGTACTTCACCGTCAGTTGTTTCACCTGCTGTTAAATCGCTGGTGCTTGCACCGAGTACAGTACGAACTAAACGGGGGTTATTAGCAGCTGGGCCAGCTAAAGCAATAACCCGTGTGTTATCAAGCTCACCTGTTGTGAATAGTTTAGCGATGGCAATCACATCTTGATAACCAACATGCCACACAAACTTTTCAGCACTCGCAGGTTTTAAGAAATGAATATGTGTGCCCACTAAACCTGCTGGGTGCTTGCCTGCAAACTCAGTGACAGTTGCCTTCGCATCAACAGGAATATTAGCCCCTGGTGCTTTACTCACAAAAACTTCGCCTTCAGTTAAACGAGACAGAATCGTTAAACCTTGTTGAAAAGCTTCTGCTTGCTCTGCAATAACCACTTCAGGGTTGGCCGCTAATGGATTGGTATCCATAGCACTGACAAAGATTGCTTGAGGAATGCTGTCAATGGCTGGGTTTTTGCTAAATGGGCGAGTTCTAATTGCCGTCCACAAACCAGATTCAACTAAGTTATTCACTACGTTTTCACGAGAGATCGTACTTAACTCGCTGGCTGGGTAACTGGCAAAGGTTTCTTGTTCAGTGCCATCAACCTCGATAACAACTGACTGTAAAACACGTTTTTCACCACGGTTAATTTCTTTAACAACACCGGCAGCTTGAGCTGTGAATTTAACGCCAGGATTCTTTTTATCGCTAAAAATCACCTGACCTTTTTTAACGCGATCACCCACTTTTACAAACATGGTTGGACGCATACCCACAAACTCTTCGCCTAATGTTGCAACGCTTTTGATGGCAGGACCATCATGGATTACCTGCTGCGGCGCACCTTTAACAGGAACATCTAAGCCTTTTTTTATTGTAATCATAAACACTTGCACTACTTTTGATGGGAGTAAAAAACCAACGATTTATTTACCTTTAATAATCGGCATAACCCAAATAACAAAGATAGGTAAACAATTGATTTCAGTGTATTTCAGTAAAGTACTTATTTATTCTTGCGAAAAAATAAGACCCACTGGCTCTAAGTTAAAATTTTCTGGCGCGAATATTACCACAAACTCGCTATTTTGTTCTAGGCTCATTAGCAAATTTTCATTACAAATTAGACTATAGTGGTAGCTTTAATGGTTAAATAAGGCTAATTCGTCTTTTTGCTTCCACATAAAGCAATAAAATGCGCGGTTCATAACAAGATTCCCCTTATTGTGATACAAAAAAACCGATGACAAGCATCGGTTTTTTAATGGTTAAACCATCGGGCTAACTCAGCTAAAATAGCAGTTACAAAACATTAGCTTAAGTTATTAATAACCACTTCAGGGTCAACATCGGCGTCGTAATCAACCGCCTCAATACCAAAACCAAAGAGTTTTAAAAACTCATGATGATAACCCACATAGTCGGTTAGCTCGTCAATAGTCTCTGTTTCCACTGTATGCCAAATATCGGTAATACGTTGTTGGACACTTTGTTCAAGCTCTTTATAATTTTGGCGAAAACGTCCCTGCTCATCAAGGCGTGGAGTATCACTGTATATATTTTCTTTAAATAAGTTAGCTATTTGCTCAATACAGCCTTCATAAGTGCCGTCGGCTTTCATCACTTTAAACATAGACGATATATACAATGGCATAATAGGGATAGCAGAGCTGGCTTGCGTCACTACCGCATTAAGCGAAGTAACACGGGCTTGGCCATTAATGCTTGCTGTTGCCGCATTAATCGCGCTAGCAGCACGATCTAAGTCTTCTTTTGCTTTCCCAATCGTTGCCTTGCCGTAGATTGGCCACGTTAATTCTTTACCAATATAGGTGTAAGCAACGGTTTTCACGCCCTCTGCTAACACGTCAGCTTCTTTCAAAGCATTTAACCATAATTCCCAATCAGCACCGCCCATCACATCAATAGTGCCTTGAATTTCCTCTTCAGTTGCTGCTTCAACGGAAATAGTGTCAATAATGCGCTTAGACGTATTCAAGTTTTTTGTCGTAACACTTTCACCAATTGGCTTTAATGTAGAAGCATAAACTTCACCTGTGTCAGGGTCTGTTCTACGTGGTGATGCTAACGAGTATACGACTAAATCAATTTTCCCCATATCGGCTTTAATTGCTTCAATTGCTTGGGCTTTAATTTCATGAGAAAAGGCGTCACCATTGATATTTTTAGCATAAATGCCTGCCTCGTCTGCTGCCTTTTGAAAAGCAGCGGTATTATACCAACCAGCAGAGCCAGTTTTCTTTGGTGTTGGTGGTTTTTCAAAGAAAATACCTAACGTACTTGCCTTATGACCAAACGCAGCGGTAATGCGCGACGCTAGGCCATAACCAGTAGATGCGCCAATCACTAAAACATTTTTAGGGCCGTTATCACTAAATGTTTGTGTTTTAACATAAGAAATTTGCTCATTAACGTGGGCTTCACAGCCAACCGGGTGAGCATTAGTACAAATAAAACCACGAATTTTTGGTTTGATAACCATAAGAAAACCTTCTAAATTGTTTTTATTGAGAATAAATTTATCGCCATACCACCTTAACGTAGCATGAAAATGTGTCGCTATTGTACCTCGCTAAGCAATTAAAGAGGTACGACCAATTGCGCCTTAAACTAATGAACTAACTTGTTCCGCCTTACCTACCACAGCGCAGTAGTTATTTTCCGCCACCTAAACAGTTTGGCGACACCGGCGTGTTACCCGCATACTCTTCTTGCCACTGCGCTTGGGTATATGTGTGTAACGCCAAGGCATGAATTTTTCCAGACAACTCTTCTGCTAAAACAGAATTAACAGCGCGGTGGCGCTTGATTAAACGCTCGCCTTCAAAACTATTAGAAACAATAGTAACTTTAAAGTGCGACTCACTACCGGGTGGCACATTATGGTTATCACTTTCGTTAATAACTTCTAAATGTACTGGGGAAAAAGCACGAAGGAGTTTCTCTTCAATGACAGCAGCTATAGACATGATTATCCTCAATAAAGCAGTGTAAATATTGTATTTATGTTAACCTACGGTGATCACAACATAACCGATAGTTCACGCGATTGATGCCTACACGCTAGTGCGATATCACCTAAATAATTTATTTAAGCTTCCAATGAAAGCTTACGCTAAGCAAGCATTATTTCTTTAGGTAAAATGAACAACAAGCATAAGTACATAAGTAGCACAGTATTTATGGGGACGAACCGGCCGTTAAACAAGTATATTTTGAAGTCGCTTAAGGATATGTCACAATAACTCATCTTAAATAATCTCCTTATATTACTTTTATAATGCTTAGCCCCTTTTACATTGATGATCAACAATTATCACTTGTGCGTTTCCCTATAGCGCAAGTTAACCGAAGTTTACAAGCGTGGGATGCTGCAGATGAATACTTAATTAACCATGTTCGGGCTGAACAGTTAATACCAGCACAAGCCCGCGTCGTATTATTTAACGATGCTTTTGGCGCGTTAGCCACGCACTTTGCCTGTACAAAACAGTCAAGTTCGCCCGCGTTAACTACAACCTACTGTGTTAACGACTCTTATATTAGCCAACAAGGCATCTTACATAATATTAAACAAAATCAACTTAATGGCGAAAATATCACCCTATTAAATTGTCTAGACGCGCTGCCGAAAAACATTGATGTTATTCTCTTTAAAATACCAAAAAGTAAAGCCTTATTAATTGCCCAATTAATTAAAGTTAAGCAAACGGTTGAACAAAATGCCCCTGGACAAAAAACCGTGTTTATCGCGGCCGACCGAGCAAAAGAGATTCATCGTTCAACACTCAAAGTGTTCGAAAAATACTTGGGCACCACAACCACCTCTTTGGCAGTAAAAAAAGCACGCTTAGTTTTTTGCCAATGTGATCAAACACAACTGCATCAATCGCCTTTTCCAACCGTATGGCCATTAACCAATAAAGCCTTGGGCCGTGACTTAACCATAAGTAACCATGCCAATGTGTATTCACGCGAAAAGCTTGATATAGGGGCGCGATATTTTATTGAAAACTTGCCCACTGTAAAAGAAAATAGCCAAGTGATTGATTTAGGTTGTGGTAATGGTGTTATCGGGTTAAGTATTCTCGCCCAACAACCCAGTGCACACATTCAATTTTTTGATGAGTCACATATGGCCATAACCTCAGCTGAAACCAATATAAAAACAAACTTTCCTGCGTTAGTAACACAGTGTCAATTCACCTTAAACGATTGCTTAACTGGGGTTGACAGCAATAGTGTTGATCTCATTTTGTGTAACCCGCCTTTTCACCAGCAAACAGCCACCACAGACCATATTGCCTGGCAAATGTTTAAAGACAGCCACCGCGTATTAAAAAAAGGCGGTGAGTTACGTATTATTGGCAACAGACAACTGGCCTACCACATTAAGTTAAAACGTATATTTGGCAATGAAAAGCTTATTGCCAGTAATGACAAGTTTGTTACACAATCAGCGATAAAACGCTAAAATTACTTGCCCCCCCAAACACAGCGAAAAAAATAACGATAACCCACTGGTATTTACTTATGAAATTTAACATTTTTATCAATAAAGCCTTCACCCTAATACTAACACTGGGCTTAACCCTAGGGCTATACGGTTGTACTAGCTTTCCAAGCCACATTATTGTTGCGCCTGAAATTATTGCCGGCACAGCAACCCCAAGCAGTATAGGCAAAACTAACAAGCAAGCCCAACTGAGTGTCACTGACATGCGCATTGCTAACCACATAGTGCAAATATTACGTAAAGACAAAGCAGCCACCTTAGTTTCAGCACAGCAAAGGCTTGAAAACACCCTAAACGCCACTTTACGGAAACATTGGCAACAACACGGTTTAAGCATTAATGACAATGCCAAAAACCAAATATTAGTGTCAATAGAAAAAGCCATCATCAGTGTTGACCAAAGCACCTTTGAATATACGGTACAAACTGAAATTGTATTAAAGGTCGTGGTCAAGCAAGGGGGAGATACACTCACCATGACATTTAAAAACCGGGGTAATAGCGAAGGCCCGCTTAAGGCCGATGTTGCCATATTAGAGCGTAACTTTAATCACCGTTTAAGTAAGTTATTACAACAAATTTTAACCAATAGCAAAATCCATGATTTTTTAACCTAACCAGCCCATTACTTAACTTGTCTACAAAAGGCGTTCACATGCATTATTTTACTCACTTTCTTACCGTCAATCGCGCAATTTCCCCAGTTATGCGTGCGTTTTTACTTAGCGTAGCACTGGTCAATACCGCATTATTTAGCGCAACCGCACTCGCCAAAAACCTGGCAATTGACCCAACCAACATTTACCCCAAAGTAAAGTTAGAAACCTCCTTGGGGGTTATTGTTGTTGAATTAGATCGGGTAAAAGCCCCTATCACCGTCGATAACTTTTTAACGTACGTCGTAACAGGCGAATACAACAACACAGTCTTTCATCGCATCGTTGCAGACTTTATTGTCCAAGGTGGTGGTTATGACGCTGAATACACTCCTAAAAAAACCAATAAAGATATCATTAACGAATCAGGCAATGGCTTAAAAAATGAAATAGGCACTATTGCCATGGCAAAAGAGCGCAGGCCTCATTCTGCTAACCGCCAGTTCTTTTTTAACATTAATGACAACACTAATTTAGATCCAGGCAGACGTTGGGGCTATGCTGTTTTTGGCATGGTAGTTGAAGGAGAGGCGGTACTTGAAGCATTAGCAAAAGTACCAACAGATTATAATGAAGCACTGGGCTGGGAGAACGTACCAATAGAGCCCGTAATGCTAATAAAAGCAACACTGTTACCTGCTGAATAATAAATGTAACCACAGTGAGGGTAAATAGCACAGTCATAGCAACCAAGCCAACGGCAACCTCCTGAGTTGCCGTTACGACAATAGCTATGACACACTGATAAAAATAGTGTTATAAAACAACTACCCGTGCCAGCAGTAAAGTAAAATTGTACATTTATTTAATAAACTTAAGTAAATTTTTTGACAAAACAACTTTTATCACCGATATATATAATAGCTTAAACGCGTTTTTATTAACTAAATAACCACAGCGTCGCTTAAGCAATAACTCAGTTTTTCTTATCAATTTTTTTTCACTATACAATATTCAAGAGACAGGAATGCCTCTGCGGAGTCAGTCATGGTAATTGAGCAGTTTATCAATGATAAAATAGTACAAATGGCCTTTTATGTTAACGCGGTGATTAACAATACCATCCATTACACAGAGTTAGACAACTTTATTTCTGACACACTCAGTGAGTGGACTTTATTAAACGTCACCGACGAAACCCCCTGCAACGCACAAGAGCGTGTTTTTTGGCATTTAATTCACGAGGTCAGCTTACATGGTGCTCAAGCATTAACTAATGATTTATTTTTTAAAAGTGAAATGAATACCTGCCTTGATTTTTGTAACGGTGTTGGTAGCTACCCAATAGACTGTATTGGTTGGCGTCCTATTGCTTAATAATGTACTTAAAAAAGTTAATTTTCTTCTGCTTAGCTGAACTCTCTGATAAGCTTAAAAAATAATATTTATAAAGTAGTAATGAATGTCCAACACATCGTTTAAGCAAGCCATTTTAAACAAACGCATGCTCATTTGTATTTTTACAGGGTTTAGCTCAGGTTTACCCTTATTTGTGCTCTATCAATTAGTGCCTGGTTGGTTGCGTGACCAAGGGGTTAGTTTAGCTGAAATAGGCCTGTTTTCATTAATTGGTATTCCTTATGTATGGAAGTTTATTTGGTCTCCTCTGCTAGACCGCTACTCTTTAGGTGGCTTAGGCCGAAGACGAAGCTGGATGTTAATGACCCAGCTATTATTACTGTGCTCTATTGCCGCGTTTGGCTGGGTAAACCCTGTTGCTGATATATGGTCAGTCGCCTACCTTGCAGGCGCAGTGGCCTTTTTCAGTGCCAGCCAAGACATTGTACTTGACGCTTACCGACGTGAGCTATTACCTGACAATGAACTAGGACTAGGTAACTCTATTCATGTACAAGCCTACCGTCTTTCTGGCTTAGTGCCTGGGTCGTTAGCTTTTATTCTTGCAGATCATATTAGTTGGCAGTCTGTCTTTATTATTGTTGCCGCCTTTATGGTGCTAGGGGTTTTGTTAACCTTGTTTATAAAAGAATTAGACACAGAAGATAACGCGCCCAAATCGTTAAAAGAAGCGGTAATTTTACCTTTTAAAGATTTTATTAACACCAATGGTTTAAAACCTGCCTGCTATACCTTAGCTTTTTTAGTGCTGTATAAACTCGGTGATAACATGGCAACCGCGCTACAAACCCCCTTTTTTATTGACATGGGCTTTAGTAAAACAGAAATTGGTGTCATTGCAAAAACAGCTTCTATGATCGCCATGACCATAGGCATAGTGGTTGGTGGCCTTGTCATGATTAAGCTCAGCATAAATCGCGCATTGTGGTTATTTGGTTTTGTGCAAATCGCCAGTATTTTGGGGTTTGCCGCGTTGGCAGAAATTGGCCATAATAACGTTGCGCTCGCAGTAGCAATGGGGTTTGAATATTTAGGGGTTGGCTTAGGTACCGCTGCTTTTACCGCGTTTATTGCCCGCACCACTAACCCAGCCTTTGCCGCTACACAAATTGCTTTATTTACAGCGCTAGCAGTATTGCCTAGAACTTTTGCTAATGCCACCACCGGCTTTATTGTTGAACAAATAGGCTGGACTCAGTTTTATTTTTTATGTACCGCATTGGCCATTCCAGGGATGTTAATGCTATTTAAAGTAGCGCCTTGGCACGAGCAAACGCACAGTAAACCCGCATAAATATTTGCTCAAAAAAAACAATAAATTTGAGCCGACACAGGACATTATTATGATCAAGTTTTTCTTTATACTCCCTATTATCATGAGCGCTATTTGGTGGTGGTACCTTGACAACCATGGCTACACCTTAAAAGAAGGGATCAAAGGGTTTGCTTACATTGTCATTTTTAACACCGTTATTATACTTTTTTTCACCACCATGATTTACGTAACCCGGTAGCAAGTTTACGAATTAGCGCACGCCATTCGCTTAGCATAAGTATTAGCGAACGCCTGAGCAAACTTAGACGCCGCATGGCTGTCCATATTAAAATACAATGACGGCTCTATTAATTCAGCTTCCATTAATGCAAACGCTTCACTAGCAGCCCCTGGGCTATTGCGAACAAAGTCAACACGAGCGTACAAGGGCAACTCTCCCGTTAACTGAGTTATTGCATCTACACAGTGCTCAGCTTGTTGTAACAACGCCTTTTCTGGGGTAATCGCCTTTAATACTCCACCGTGCTCTTCTTGTACCCTAAAGTCATCTGTTTTCGGTGTTTTTAAAATAGCATGGCTATATTCACCCGCAAAATAAAACAAGGAAAACTCGCCCTCTTCAACAACGCTTGGCATAAAGGGTTGTACCATAAAGTCGCTTTGGCAAAAAACAGCTTCTAATTGGCTAACACATTGGGCTGCCGTTTCTTTTTTAAGCCAAAAGGTATTGTCTGCATTCGCGCTTATTCTGGGTTTAATAACCAGTTGTTGACAATTAAAGGCATCAAAAAAGCCCATTAACTGTTCAGAAGAAAAGTGAGTTTGCCACAGCGTAGGCACAATGGTAACTTGCTGTTGTAGCAATGATTTCAAATAGATTTTGTCTATATTCCAGCGCACTGTCGCTAAAGAGTTTTGCAAAAGCGCTGTGGAGTTATCAATGGCTGCTAATACCGTTAAAAACTCAGCAGCATTGTCTTGATAATCCCACGGACTACGAATAAGCACAGCGTCGAATTGCTGCCAATTTACCTTGTTGGCTCGCCATGATACCCATTGCGTTTGCCAACCCAACGCTTGCAAAGGTGCCTCTAATAAATAATCATAACATTCAAAATCAGACAAATTGTCCATGGTTAAAATTGCACACTGTTTCATTAAATTCATCTCATTCTTAGGGCGGAAATAATCTTGGCTCGCTATACTAGCCACTATTTTATCAAATCGTCTGTGGATTCATAAGCAATCCCGACTAATATGTTTTACTATTTGTTTATTCAGTTATTTTTTATGGTATTTTTTTCGGTGAAAAATTATGATTATTGTTGATCAAAAGGTTTTAGATGATATTAGCAAAGGTTTTGCAGTCCCGGCACAGCCTAAACTACTACTTGAGCTTTTAAAATTAATGGCGAAGCCCTACCCTGACATTAATGCTATTGCAGACTGTATTAGCCAAGACATCGCCGTTAGTGCCGCCATTTTAAAAACGATTAACTCGCCCTTGTATGGGTTAGACAGAACCGTGACCGATATAAAAATGTCGGTCAATTATATCGGTATTTATGGTGTGGTTATGCTGGTAACCGGTAGTTTACTCAAAAAAAGCTTTGACCCGAAAAATTGCAGTATCGATCTTGAGCTATTCTGGCGCACAACCACCGACCTTGCTAACGCGACCATTGCTATTGGTCAACGATTTAAACCCAACATTGCCATAGACAAACTGAACAGTTTAGGGTTATTTCATGGGTGTGGCATTCCGGTGATGGCCATGAAGTATCGTAACTACCAAGATATTATTGACCAACTCATATTCTCGCCTAACTTATCATTGATCGCATTAGAAGAACAATACTACCAAGTAAACCATGCCGTCATTGGTTACTATGTCGCAAGCTCATGGCGCTTGCCAAAAGATGTTTGCCAAATAATATTGCAACACCACGAGCGAGACTATTTAGACAAGCTTAACGGCTCACAAGAGCAAGACTTATTCGCCATATTAAAATTGGCTGAACATATTATTTCATTAAAATACTTAGGTGTTGCATCAGCCGACTGGCCCCCGTTAGCAGACGCTGTCTTGTCAGTGTTAGCCATTGAAGAAGTCGATCTTGATAACGTAATTACCCAAATCAGTGACTCGTTATAGTGAGCCAAACAATTAGCCAAAATAGCGCTAACAACTTCGTTTTGTAACTACCAATTTCCTGTAAACTTTGACCAAGAAAGTAATAACTTTCTAAAGTCATCAAGGCCGCAGGCAGCGCCATCACTTTCATCAAAGTGAATATGTTCTGTTGTTAACATATCAGGCAATAATTCGTCGTCACGTAAACTGGCGTTAGCGTGTATTTCAACATCATTTCTACTGATCAATACAGTGTATTCATGGCCAGTAATAACAACCTCGTTTTTAATATCCTTTTCAACATCGTCAATTGCTGTTAATAGCTGGGTTAACTTAGCACTGTCATGCCCTAGTTCCACTTCAATCCATGGGCCCAACACTTCATGTTCAAAAGAAAACCGTGCTTTGGCATTACCTGTTATGGCATCATGTATAAATTCATATTCCATCGTTTTTCACTTAATTATTTGCCTGAATTAAGCGTAATTATAGCAAAAATAAAGTTAACTCGGGCTAAAGACAACAAGAGATTGTAAGTTATTCTTTCACCGACGAATTAATTTTGTTAAGGACCGAAAAATACAAGCGCACTGTTGTTATCATTAACTTGAACAGCCATGAAAACTCAAGCATTAACAAGCAAGCTAACAACCAATACATGCTTGGAAATATTACCGTAAGCAGCAAAATACAACCCGTTAGTATATGTAAATAAAACAACCATTGCCCCTGTTGTTTATTTAAAAAGTCATGCATGTTGGGTAAATACTGCATCGCTGAAAAATTTGTTAAACAACGCTGTTGTAAGTGGGTGTAACTTAAAAATGGCAATATTTTTAATAACATTCCCTGAATAACGCTCACTAAGTAGAAATAAATAAAAAATACCGCCAGCAAAATTTCTTTTTTATTTGCCAGTTGCGCTACCATATAAGCTTTTGGGAAAAAATACACAACGGTAAAAATTAAGAGCGATAACGCTGATAGCTGCCAATAACGAATGGTGGTATCGGCTATTTTTCGCTTACGCTTTGACATAACCGACAACAAGCTACCAGCAAAAACCGCATGCAGTAACACTACCATAGGCGCAATTACCGCCGGCTTTAACATAAATAACAGAACAAAAATGAACAAGGTGGTTGGCAAGTAACGGCTTATATTTTTATTAAAATTTGGCGCAACATGGAATAAAGGGATCACTTGAAAGCTAACAGAAATAATCATTAAGCTACCCCAACCAACTAGCCCCAAAACCGCGTGGCTATTGGTTAGGGCTTTTCCTGTAAGGTCTGAACTTAGTAATGACACCAGCGGCGCTAGCATCCCCTGAGCAAACAATCGCGGTAAACTCAGTATTAATACGCCCAATACCAACACAATAAATAAGGCAATGATTGCAAGACGAAAACCATTAAGTGAATCCCCTTGGCTTAGTTTTTTCAATAACACAAGCGCAACAGCAACACTATAAACGCCAAGGCTTAGCACCAGTAATACTAATGCCATTATGGTAAATAGAGTGCTTGGCCAAATAAAGTTTAGTAGTAAACACCCAGTACCAAATGTTAACGTGCTATGACAAACTAGGGTTATGAAACGCGGCTGCTTAATACCTACCCCGCCAATCACCGGAAGTAATTGCAATAATGCGCCCATCATCACCATGGTAATAAAACCCAAAGTAAAGCCATGAGTGAGTGCTAACATGCTGCTATGCCAGCGGCTCACCCACAAGGTTTCCCCTGAAAACAGGATAATAAGCGCAGACAAAATAACAAAAATAGGCGCGGTGAGAAAAAAGCGAAAAGGGAGATCAATCGGCGGCAATGCATTAAAGGATAAATTATTCATCTTCATCATTTGCTTTAATGGTGTGGGTAAAATCTGGACCTGCAGCTAAGCCACGGGCTAATAGCGCTTGAAAAGCCGCTTGCATTTCGTCATGAAAAATATATAAATCAACCGCATCTTGGCTATGCTTAACACAGTGGTATGAAAAGCCCGCACCAACCAGTTTGTCATACAGCGGAAAAGGCTCACGTTGTCATACAGCGGAAAAGGCTCACGCCTATGCTTTACTACTAAACATTCTGCCTTAGCTAAACTTGCCAACCGCTTTATTATCACAGACATTGGCTCAGGTGGAGCTAAAGCACTGACATCCACCGTTAGCAATGTTAATTTGTCAGACATAAGATTAACAGATTGCGCATTAACGGGCTTAATAGCTTAACTGGCTTGAAACTGCGCAATCAGTTGCTCACCATCAGTAAGGTTTTTATCCATCATGGGGTAAAGCATCATTTCTTCTTTCATATTATGCTGCTGCATCATGACCATCAAGGTTTCACTTAAGCCTAAATACGTCGCTTTGGCTTTATCAGCCAAGGCATTGTCTAACTCTTGTAGTAGTGCACGCATTTGTTGATGCTCCATCCGCATCACTTGCGTTGGGCCTGAAGTCATCCCAGTTGCTTGTTCAAACTTAGGAAATAATACATCTTCTTCTTGGCTAAAGTGTTCACTTAACTCTTCAGCAAAAAGCTGCCACTTTGTTAAGGCAAGCGGCCAGTCTTCTGTTGCCACTGCCGCTTCAGCCTCAATAAAAAACTCATCGCACTCGCGATGTTTATTGGTCATAAATTCAGGGATAGATGTCATGTAAAATCCTGTTAAAAGTTAATGAGCAATAAACGGGTAAAGTTTATTGCTTGAATAACGGAATTTTACCCAATGAAGTAGTAAAAGTTTTGACCTACATTAACAAAGTCATAAATAGCCTAACCAAAACCAGCAATTGTTATTACCGTGGGCTTATTTATTCGATAAAAAAGCGACATACCAAGGCATGGCTTTACTAATGCCTTGTTGAATTTTAAATGCTGGTTCAAAACCAATTTTTGATTTTGCCTTCGAAATATCAGCTTGCGAATGACGGACATCACCTGCCCTAAAATCACGGTACTGAGGAGCTTTTGTATATTCAATACCATTAGCGTGTAACGCAGTTTTCAAACTATCAAACAAGGTGTTTAATGATGTTCGGTCGCCTAAAGCAACATTGTACACTTGGTTTTTACCACTATCAGGCGCTGTTGCGGCTAAAATATTGGCTTGCACGGCATTTTCGATAAAACAAAAGTCACGGCTAGTTTCACCATCACCATTAACGTAAATCGTTTCATTTTCAATCATAGCAGCTGTCCATTTAGGGATCACCGCAGCATAAGCCCCATCAGGGTCTTGACGTTTACCAAAAATATTAAAATAGCGTAAACCGGTCGCATTAAGCCCATAAGTTTTATTAAAAACATCTGCATACAGTTCATTTACATATTTTGTCACCGCATAAGGCGATAAAGGTTTTCCTATGTTTTCTTCAACTTTAGGCAACGCTGGATGGTCACCATAAGTAGAGCTAGAAGCAGCATAGACAAAGCTACTAACCTGAGCGTCTTTAGCTGCAACCAACATATTTAAAAAGCCGGTAATATTAGCCGAATTGGTTAAAATAGGATCTTCAATAGAGCGCGGTACTGAACCCAGCGCCGCTTGATGGAGAATATAGTCAACACTATTACCAAGAGTCCCCACTGCTTTAACGCAGTCGGTAGCGCTGCGAATATCCCCTTCAATAAAAGTAAAGTGTTGCCACTGCGCTGCTGACACCTGCCCTTGCACTTCATCTAAATTATGTTGATGACCTGTGGCAAAGTTGTCTAAGCCCACTACTTTTTGGTTTAATAATAAAAGTGTTTCTAATAAATTAGAGCCAATAAAACCAGCACAGCCAGTGACTAACCAAGTTTTAGGGGAAGATTTTAATTGCTCTTGTACTTCTTGATAACGGGGCATGGTAATCCTTAGTTTTGATTTGCTTGTTGGCCTAAAGACCAACCTACATCTGCATTTTTTTACAAACGAATATCGGCTAATTGCGGGTCTAACATATATTTCAAATCATAAATGACGTGGTCTGTTTTCATTAAACCTTGAATATCTTCATTTGATAATGCTTTAAACTCATCATGAGCAACTGCAAAAATAACCGCGTCGTAGTTGCCGGCTTTTGGTTTGTCAATCAACTCAACGCCATATTCATGTTTTGCATCTTTTGGGTTAACCCAAGGATCATAAACATCTACTTTGGTATCGTATTCTGCCAGCTCGGCTAAAATATCCACCACTTTAGTGTTTCGTACGTCAGGGCAATTTTCTTTAAACGTTAACCCCATCACTAACACGTTAGCGCCATTAACGCTGATATTGCGTTTAATCATGGTTTTAATCAGTTGCGACACAACGTAAGCGCCCATGCCATCATTAATGCGGCGGCCGGCAAGGATCACTTCTGGGTTGTAGCCAATAGCTTGTGCTTTATGCGTTAGGTAATACGGGTCAACACCAATACAGTGACCGCCTACTAAACCTGGGCGAAATGGTAAAAAGTTCCATTTGGTGCCTGCGGCTTTTAATACCTCTTCGGTGTCGATGTTGAGTTTATTAAAAATAACCGCTAACTCATTAATTAAAGCTATATTTAAATCACGTTGTGTATTTTCAATGACCTTCGCCGCTTCTGCCACTTGAATACTAGACGCTTTATAAGTGCCTGCGGTGATAATTGAGCTATATAAATCATCAATAAAGTCAGCAATTTCAGTAGTAGAGCCAGAAGTTACCTTTAAAATATTGGTTACCCTATGCTCTTTATCGCCCGGATTAATGCGCTCAGGAGAATAGCCCGCAAAGAAGTCTTTGTTAAACACCAAGGCTGAATTTTTTTCTATTTGAGGAATACAAACATCTTCAGTCGCACCTGGGTAAACTGTTGACTCATAGATAACAATATCACCTTGTTTAATCACAGAGGCCAACATTTGGCTTGCTTTAATAAGCGGGGTTAAGTCGGGTTGTTTATGTTCATCGATAGGCGTGGGAACAGTCACAATATAAACATTACTTGCTTTTAGTGCTTCAACATCACTCGCGTATGAAATAAAAGCAGAGTCAGCTAATTCATCTGCAGACACTTCTAAAGTGAAATCAAAGCCCTGTTTTAGCTCTTCTACCCGTTTGCAATTCACATCAAACCCAAGCGTTGGGTATTTTTTACCAAATTCAACTGCCAAGGGTAAGCCAACATACCCTAAACCAATCACTGCTACTTTTACTTCACTTAATGTATATGACATTAAAATATTCCATTTTTAAATTTATTCGGCTTCACCAACACTATGCAAAGCCAGTACCAATTGCTTTTATTAAAACAATCCTAAATGACGATAAAAAACTTAAATGCGCTAAAGCAAATTGTGCCGCTTAGTTACCGGTTATGCGCTTAAAGTAATGACACAAAAGTTTAGCAGTATATTTACATCCAAACAACATCAGCAAAGCAGGGGCAAGGCAAAATAGCTACAATTAACAAGGCGTTTAATGGCCTGCCATTACGCTGATTATCACTAAAAATACCACTGTATTTCCCATGATAATAGCAATTACCCGTGTTTATTTCTTAAACACTGGCCTAAAGCCGTCTATTTACCACGGTTAAAGCCTCAGGTTACTTTTTGGCTTATAAAGGAAAGATTTCGCTACACAAGGCACAATAACAAGCCGTTGCGTCATTATTGAAACTTGCCTTTAGCTAAAAGCACAGGTATAAAAGCACCTTGTATAACTTTTTTGCTGTTAATATTTGCTATGAATATTTATTGGGCAAAGTGTGCATCCTCGCAAGTATATCTACTTATTATAATAATTAAAATTAGGACAATTATATGTCATCAGAACCAGCAAAAGATTTTTTTGGTCAGCCTAGAGGCCTTAAAACACTCTTTTTTACCGAAATGTGGGAACGCATGAGCTACTACGGTATGCGTATGTTGCTTGTGTTATTTATGACCGCAACATTACAAGACGGTGGTTTAGGATTAACCGTTGCTTCTGCAGCGGCAATTTACGGTTTATACACCGGCTGTGTCTATTTTATGGGCTTACCCGGGGGCTGGCTTGCCGATAGATTAATTGGTGGACAAAAAGCAGTATGGTATGGCGGTATCATTATTATGACTGGTCATATTATTCTAGCCTTTCCAAGTGATTACTCCTTTTTTATTGGCTTAATTTTTGTCGTACTAGGTACTGGGTTATTAAAGCCCAATATTAGCGCTATGGTAGGACAGCTTTACTCTGAAAAAGACGTACGCCGTGATAGTGGATACGCCATCTATTATATGGGGATTAATATTGGCTCAGTCATAGGCTACGGTGTTTGTGGCTACTTAATGGAAAGCCAAGGTTGGCACTGGGCATTTGGCGCTGCCGCTGTTGGTATGGCGATTGGCTTAATTCAATACAAAGTGACTACGCCTAACCTACAGGGTGTTGGCGCAAAGCCAGCTTACCCTTTGTCAGCCAAAGCACAAAAGCTAAGTTGGACTATTATTACGGCATTTTTAGCCGGTGTTGCCCTACTCACTTACCTCGTATTTCAAGGTATTGTTACTATAGTGCCCGTTGCTATTGCACAATATGTGGCCGTGGTATTTTCGGCTATTTTTGTTATTTACTATGCCACTATATATTTTGGCGGCTCTTTAAGCCGAGTTGAAAAGAAAAAATTAGTTGCGCTGCTTATTATTTGTGTTGCTTCTGCTTGTTTCTGGTCTGGTTTTGAACAAGCCGGTTCGTCAATGAATTTGTTTACCCGTGATTATACCGACCGAATTGTTGGTTCGTTTGAAATTCCTACCGGTTGGTTCCAGTCGTTAAACGCAATTTTTATCGTATTATTGTCGCCTTTCTTTGCGGCTTTATGGATTAACCTAGGGAAAAGATGGGTCAGCCCTTCATACGGCTTAAAGTGTGCTGCTGGCTTAATTATTATGGGTAGTGGCTTTATTGTGATGTTTTTTGCCGCGCAATATGCCGCGTCAGGCATGAAAATTGCGCCCTATTGGTTAGTTGCAACCTATTTCTTACACACAGTAGGTGAACTTTGCTTAAGCCCAGTAGCATTAAGTGCGGTCAGTCGATTATCGCCAAAACGCTTCTCAGGCCAAATGATGGGCATTTTTGTCTTAACCTACTCAATCGGAAGCATTATTTCTGGTTTATTAGCCGGTAACTATGATCCAAACAATGTCTCGCAAATACCTGCGCTTTACATACAAATTAGTTTGTTTACTATTGGTATTGGTTTAATTGTTTTATTACTTGGTTTTAAATCAAGGTTCTGGGAAAACTTAACAGACGAACCTCAAAGCAAAAACAACGCAACGTTAGCAAGCAATAATACTTAATTAACGTTATTACTATCTTGGTTAATATTGGGTGGGTGCTACCAAGCGCCCACCGTTATTTTCCCTAATAAACATACAACTTACATGCCTAAGCCTTTGTTAGTAACAAGATCATCACTGAGAAAAACAGTACGCGATAAAAGAAAAGCCCTCAGCGCTACATTTCAACAAAACGCTGCTAACGCTTTAGTGCAAACCCTAACAAACCAAGCGCAGGTAAACAAAGCCCAGCATATCGCACTATACCTAGCGAATGACGGTGAGTTGAACCTCCAACCCTTCATTCATTGGTGTTGGCAACACAACAAAAAAGTTTACTTACCGGTATTACACCCTTTTTGCCCCGGCCATTTACTCTTTCTTTTATATGAGCATACCAGCGTAATGGTGAAAAATCGCTTTGGCATTTTAGAGCCTAAATTAGCGGTTAACAAAGTGTGCCCATTAGCTCAGCTTGATATACTTTTTACCCCTTTAGTTGCCTTTGACAGTACTGGCGCTAGGTTAGGTATGGGCGGTGGTTTTTACGATAGAACCCTAGCTAACTGGCAACAATATCAAATGCACCCTATTGGCCTCGCACATGACTGCCAGCAAGTCGCCAGTATCCCTGTCGAAGCTTGGGACATTCCTTTACCTCACATTATTACCCCCACGCGCATTTTCAACTATAGCGCTTAACGCTTTAGCGATTCTCTTAACCTAAAACCAATCGCAACCCCTGTAATATTCACTGGGTATTGCTATCTTTTTCACAAGCTACTGCTATAATCTTCGCCTATAAATGACGTCGGCTAAATTTCCCATAAGGTACCCACATGACGCAAGATGATATGAAAAAAGCAGCAGCTTACAAGGCATTAGAATATATTCAAGAAAACACTATAGTTGGTGTTGGTACTGGCTCTACGGTAAATTATTTTATCGACGCTTTAGCAACAATAAAAGACGATATTAAAGGCGCTGTTTCCAGCTCTGAAGAGTCAAGCAAACGCTTAAAATCACACGGCATTGAAGTGTTTGACCTTAACAACATTGACACGTTAGACTTTTATATAGACGGTGCTGATGAAATTACCAAGCACTTAACCATGATCAAAGGCGGCGGCGCAGCGCTCACCCGTGAAAAAATTGTCGCGGCGGTAGCCAAGCAATTTATTTGCATTGCCGACGAGTCAAAACTTGTTGGAGTATTAGGTGATTTTCCCCTACCGGTTGAAGTAATCCCCATGGCGCGCAGCTATGTTGCCCGACAATTAGTCAAGCTGGGCGGCGATCCAGAATACCGCCAAGGCGTTATTACCGACAATGGCAATGTTATTCTTGACGTGCACAACTTAAAAATTACCGATGCTAAAAAACTAGAAGCAGACATTAATGCCATTGTTGGCGTTGTTACCAATGGTTTGTTTGCCGCCAGAGGCGCTAATTTACTTATACTTGGCGGCACCAACGGGGTAGAAGTTATTCAGTAGCATAACCCCCTTTAACAGCCTTTCAACTGCCCTTTGCACACTTACGCAAAGTTAACGGCAAACTGAATCAAATGGGGATTACTTAAATATTTACTTTAGAGTTTATGCACTATATGGTATCTTTATTTAACTATATAGATATCTAGCCATCTAAACGTTTTTATTTAGCTGACTTTTATTTAACAACCTTTTTTACTAACAATGTAATTCTAACTTAAATAAGCGAAGCCACACATTATGACAACAAACAAAAAATCATTAGCAAAAGACAAAATAAAAATCCTTTTACTTGAAGGTGTACACCAAAGTGCTCTAGATGAACTAAAAGCAAAAGGTTATACAAATATTGAATATATTAAAACTTCGCTTTCTAATGAAGATTTAATTGAAAAAATAGCCGACGTACACTTTATTGGTCTTCGCTCACGTACCCAACTTACCGACGAAGTTATCGCGCACGCTAAAAAGTTAGTCGCAATCGGCTGTTTCTGTATTGGTACTAACCAAGTCAATATTAAAGCTGCGAAACAACGTGGTATTCCTGTATTTAATGCTCCTTTTTCTAATACACGCTCGGTCGCTGAGTTAGTTATAGGCCAAACATTACTACTGTTGCGCGGCATTCCAGAAAAAAGTGCTAAAGCACATCGTGGCGAATGGTTAAAATCAGCAGTTGGCTCATATGAAGCGCGTGGTAAAACATTAGGTATTATCGGTTACGGTCACATTGGCACACAGCTTGGTATTTTGGCTGAAACGCTAGGGATGCGCGTTAAGTTTTACGATATTGAAACTAAATTACCGCTAGGGAATGCCAGCCAAGTCTTTTCATTAAACCAATTATTGGCTGAATCAGACGTGGTTAGTTTACACGTACCTGAAACACCGCAAACACAATATATGTTTGGTGAAAAAGAATTTGCTGCGATGAAAACTGGCGCAATTTTTATTAATGCTTCACGCGGCACAGTTGTTGATATTGACGCACTTGCCAAAGCCCTTACAGACAAAAAAGTAGCCGGTGCTGCTATTGACGTATTCCCGGTTGAACCTAAAGGCAATGACGATGAGTTTGTTTCACCATTACGTGGTTTTGACAATGTTATACTCACACCACATATTGGTGGTAGCACAAAAGAAGCGCAAGAAAACATTGGTTTAGAAGTCGCAAGTAAATTGGCTAAATATTCAGATAATGGCTCAAGCTTGTCAGCAGTTAACTTCCCAGAAGTATCATTACCTGAACACTCTTTACCAGGACAAACAGGAAGAAGTCGTTTATTGCATATTCACCACAACCAACCGGGTGTGTTAACGCAAATTAACCAAGCTTTTGCCCAAAACGACATCAATATTGCGGCACAATACTTACAAACCGACCCAGAAATTGGTTATGTGGTTATTGACATTGAATCAGCCGATAGCGCCCAAGCATTAAAAGCGTTAAAAGCGATTGACGGTACAATAAAAGCAAGAATATTACATTAGTGTAAAGAGTAGAGTCTAGGTGCTAGGTTCTAGGTGCTAGTTACTAGGCTCTAGATGCTAGGTACTAGTTACTAGTTACTAGGCTCTAGTTACTAGCTTCTAGTCTCTATCCCCTCAAACCGCATCAGCTTGATTTTCTGGTAACGCCCGTTGAAAAGCTTCTAGTTTATTACAGTTATCCACCACTCGGTTTATGTAGGGGTATGCGCTCATATCAACGCCAAAACGCGTTGCATTATACACTTGCGCTACTAAACAAATATCTGCCACGGTAACTTGGTCTTTAACACAATAACAGCCAGATATTTTTACAAGTTTTTTTTCTATGGCATGAAAACCCACTGTCATCCAATGATCTATCCAGGCGGCTTTCGCTTCATTACTAACACCAAGATCAACGGCTAGATAATGCTGTACTCTTAAGTTGTTTAGTGGATGAATTTCACAAGCAATATCTAATGCTAATGCTTTCACTCGTGCAGTATCTTCAATTGTATCTGGGTATAATGACAAACCAGACTTGGTCGATTCTAAATAATCAATAATTGCCAACGACTGATGCAATGAAAAATCACCATCAACTAGGGTTGGCACTAACTGGCTCGGGTTAATTGTGGTATATTCCTCTTGAAACTGCTCACCACCATTATTCACTAAATGTACCGGTATAGATTCAAACTCAATGCCTTTAAGATGTAAAGCTATGCGTACTCGATAAGCTGCTGTTGACCGCCAATAACCATAAAGTTTCATCGTCTCCCCCCAACAATAATCTGTTTATTTATAATTTTTTTCAGACTAAACCTTATATTCCACCACGGTTTGATCAATTGCACCAAAAATACTGTCACCGCTGTCGCTAAACATCTCAATACGCACATTGTCGCCAAACTGCATAAATTCAGTACTTGCACTGCCGTCGGCAATAATTTCTAACATGCGTTTTTCGGCTAAACAACTTGAGCCAGCAGAGCGATCATAATTAGAAATAGTGCCAGAGCCAACAATACAGCCCGCCGATAACGGCCGTGTTTTTGCTGCATGGGCAATCATGGTGGGAAAATCAAAGGTCATATCAACACCGCAATTAGGCTGGCCAAAGAGGGTGTTGTTGAAATGTGTTGTTAACGGTAAGTGCAGTTTTGCACCGTCCCATGCGGAGCCTAATTCATCTGGGGTCACAGCAACAGGAGAAAAAGCACTAGATGGTTTTGAATTAAAAAAGCCAAAGCCTTTTGCTAATTCTCCCGGAATTAAATTGCGCAAAGAAACGTCATTAACCAGCATTAATAATTTAATGTGCTCGGCGGCTTGCACTGCTGACGCTCCCATAGGCACATCATCGGTGATCACCGCAACTTCTGATTCAAAATCAATACCGTAACTTTCGCAAGCAACGCTTATATCATCACGTGGGCCAATAAAAGCATCTGAGCCACCTTGATACATTAAAGGGTCTGTCCAAAACGTCTCTGGCATATCGGCATTACGTGCTTTGCGCACCAGCTCTACATGATTAACATAGGCGCTACCATCCGCCCACTGATAAGCTCTAGGTAAGGGCGATTCACAATGCGCTTGCACAAACGCTATTGCCTTATCCATTTGATGGTTGCTACTGATACTTTCATTTAAGGTGTCATACACCTGTATTAACTGCGGAGCGGCTGCTTGCCAGTTATCCAGCGCACTTTGCAATGTCTGAGCAATCTCAGGTACCGGTACGGCTCTAGTGAGATTTTTACTGACAACCACTAACTGCCCGTCACGGGTATTATTTTTAAGGCTCGCTAATTTCATAAAACACCTTTGTTGTAAAAGCAAAAATAGTAAAACACTATAAAAGTTTTATATTAGTACAAGGCCTTTATCTTACGAGCATTTAGCCAAAAGCTACAAGCGATAACAAAAGAGAAGGTATTTATCTATGGAAGTAATTGTTTACATGGTTTTGACACTGTGAAGTTGGCATTAACTTTTACCGCCAACTTCACAGCGTTATTTTTCATCCCTGCGAGCCAGAGCGGTTGTTATATTTTTACCGTTTTCTTATTAATGTCATACTCACGTAACTTGTTGGCAATAGCGGTATGGCTCAATCCCAGCTTCTTCGCTAACTGCCGGGTACTGGGGTAGGCAGGATAAAGCTTGCGCAATAAGTCAGCTTCGTAATTTTTTACCGCATTGTCTAATGTGCCTTCAAACTCTTGTTCTAAATAACCATGTTCACGTGTGTACGCTGGTAGTTGCAAATGGCACTCTTCTATTTCATCGCCTTCTAATAACGACGTTGCCCGCGTTAACACGTTTTCTAATTGCCGCACATTACCTGGCCAAGGGTAGTGTTCAATAAAGTCACGACACTCAGGTGTTAGTGTTAAATTCACCCGGCCAATTCGCTGCCCTGCCAAGGCAATAAAAGATTCAGCCAGAGGGAGAATGTCATTACGGCGCTCACGCAGTGGTGGAATATTTAAGCCAAACACGTTCAAGCGGTAATAAAGATCTTCTCTAAAAGCGCCAATCGACACTAAATGAAGCAAGTCTTTATTGGTCGAGCTAATAATACGCACATTAACCGTGACTTCTTGCTCTGAATTGACCCGCCTAAAACTGCCGTTTTGAATCACCCGTAACAGCTTGCTTTGCAGTTTTGTTGACATTTCACCAACTTCATCAAGAAACACACTGCCGTTATCTGCCAGTTCAAAAATACCACGTTTGCTATTTTCGTGGTCTTTTTCCCCTACGCCAAATAATTCAGACTCAGCCACATCATCTGGCAAAGCAGCACAGTTTAAAGTCATAAAGGGTTGTTCAGCACGTTCGCTAGCGGCATGACACGCTCTCGCTAATAGCTCTTTACCAGTGCCCGTTTCGCCAATAATAAGTATTGAAGAGTCAAGCAATGACATGCGCTTTGCTTCTCTAATAACTTTTCGCATGCTGGTGCTACTGGCTTGTATACCTGAAAAAGTATTTTCACTGGGCTGCTTAAAGGCACTAATTTGCTGTCCTAAGCGCGCTTCTGACTTTAAAATTAACACTGCGCCGGCTAAAATACGTTTTTTATTGTTAGCGTCATCTTCACTAGTGACATTAATGGGCATAATATCAGCAACAAAATCTTCCCCTTGAAACTTCAAACGCCGTGTTTGCGCTAAAACATCGTCGCTGTCTAACCAACGGGTAAAATTAAAGCCTTTTAGCCACTGGCTAACATGTTGGCCTTTCACGCTAGCTTCATCACAACCCATAATGCTAGAAGCTATATTGTTTACTATGCGTATGTTGCCTTTAATGTCTAACGAAATAAAAGGATCAGGGAACGTTTTTATTAATGTAACAAGTTCATTGCGCTCGCGCTCTGAAGGCATATAAGGCACAGTTCGCACATCTATCACGCCTTCTAACAAACGCAATTGTGGCATAAAGGTTTGTAAATCTGAAAATTCTAAATCAGGTATATTGATAAATATTCTGCCTGATTTTTTTAACTCTATACCACGAACACTAATTTCATGCTCAACAAAAATACCTAACACTTTTTGCGCCATACCAACACGGTCATGGCAAGTGATTTCTAAGCGCATGTAAACAATCCTTGCAAAGATCAAAAATGTTATTGTAAACTATTTTTTACAATAAAAAACCCTTAAAAATAATTATTCTTAAGGGTTTTGCTGTATTTAGCCAACAGTTTGCAAAAAAGCTAACCTAAAATGTCAATACAAATTCTTAAAATAGCAATTTAAAACAAATAGTTAAAATAAAAACCTCTCATCAGTGCCACTAGCGTAACGCGTCTGTTTTAGCTGCACAAATAAAGTCATTTTTGTGTAAACCACCAATGGCATGGGTCCACCAGGTAACAGTCACTTTGCCCCACTCAAGTAAAATAGCCGGGTGATGAAATTCAGCCTCTGCTAACTCACTGACTTTATTAGCAAAAGCCCATGCTAATTTATAGTTTTTAAACGTGTATTCGCGCTCTAACATCATCACTTTATCACGCACTTGAGGAACCCAATCAGGTATTTGCTTCAACAGTACCGTTAATTCATCCCCGCTTACTTGGGGGGCATCGGCATGGCAGGCTTCACATTGTTGTGTAGATAATTCTTTACTCATTTTATCTTCCTTACTCGCTTAATATTAGTGAATGAATTAGTTAATTCGCATAAGACGTACTTGCTATATCCCCCTTTACTGGGAATTTGGCATCAAATAAACCAAGCTTTTTCGCCGCTTCAATTAACGCAAATATTTCATCAATGCTTAGCGATCTAATACTGTCTAAATCACTGATACTCTTTAACATATAATAAATTGGTTGCATAATATCTATACGGTACGGCGTTCTTAAAACGTCAATCACCTTGGCTTTATCGAGCATTTTACGCTCAACTGTTTTATCTGATAACGCGTATTGTGTTTCACTTGGAGAAGATAAAATACCGCCCCCATAAATTCGTAACCCTTTAGGGGTGTCTAGTAAACCAAACTCCACAGTAAACCAATACAAACGTGCTAAAAATACGCGTTGCTCCTTACTCGCATTTAAGCCCATTTTCCCATAAGCTTGAGTATAATTAGCAAAAGAAGGGTTGGTTAACAGTGGGCAATGGCCAAATATTTCATGAAATATATCAGGCTCTTGTAAGTAATCTAACTCTGCTTCGCTGCGAATAAAAGTAGCGACCGGAAATTTTTTTTCAGACAGCAGCTTAAAAAACTCACCAAAGCCAATTAAAGCAGGTACGGGATAACATTGCCAAACAGTGGTTTTTAATAATACTGCTGACACATCAGCAAGCTGTGGAATTCTGTCTAAAGGTAATTGTAACTTGGCTAAGCCGACAAAGTATTCGTCGCAAGCTTTACCTTCAATGTGCCTAAGTTGACGCGTAATAAGCTTACGCCACACTGTATTTTCTGCCGCACTCCAATGAATAACGCCGTGCTCATCAGCTTGCTTAGCAACATATGTTGTACCTTTTGCCATTACAGTAACCTTTTGTCATTTACGATGAAATGTTTTAGTTACACTTATCTTAAGGGAAGACGTTAGCTAAAGGAAAGAAATGACCAATGGCCAAAAAACAGCCCATGGTGATGAGTGTAAAATAATAGTTACGCAAGAAAAACCAGATCCTGAATCAAGTTCAGGAAGACGCGGTGAGCATTAACCATTAACCATTAACCCCTCCACCTCGTCATTCCGTAGGTCTCTTAATACGGAATCTCGTCTCTTTGTTGTGAAGGGCTTTGTTGTAAGGTACTAGGTTTTAGGGACTAGGTGCTAGGAAGAGAAAAACCTAGATCCTGAATCAAGTTCAGGAAGACGAGAAAAAGCGACAAAAACCAGATCCTGAATCGAGTTCAGGAAGACGAGAAAAAGCGACAAAAACCAGATCCTGAATCAAGTTCAGGAAGACGCCCCACCTCGTCATTCCGTAGGTCTCTTAATACGGAATCTCATGGCTTTGTTGTAAAGGGCTTTGTTGTAAGGTACTAGGTTTTAGGGACTAGGTGGTAGGAAGAGAAAAACCTAGATCCTGAATCAAGTTCAGGAAGACGAGAAAAAGCGACAAAAACCAGATCCTGAATCAAGTTCAGGAAGACGAGAAAAAGCGACAAAAACCAGATCCTGAATCGAGTTCAGGAAGACGAAAAAACAAACGAAAAAACCAGATCCTGAATCAAGTTCAGGAAGACGAAAAAACAAACGACAAAACCAGATCCTGAATCAAGTTCAGGAAGACGCCGTGAGCATTAACCATTAAACATTAACCATTAGCCCCCCCACCTCGTCATTCCGTAGGTCTCTTAATGCGGAATCTCGTCTCTTTGTTGTAAAGGGCTTTGTTGTAAGGTACTAGGTTTTAGGGACTAGGTGCTAGGAAGAGAAAAACCAGATCCTGAATCAAGTTCAGGAAGACGAGAAAAAGCGACAAAAACCAGATCCTGAATCAAGTTCAGGAAGACGAAAAAACAAACGACAAAACCAGATCCTGAATCAAGTTCAGGAAGACAGAAAAAGCGACAAAGACAAGATCCTGAATCAAGTTCAGGAAGACGAGAAAAAGCGACAAAAACCTAGATCCTGAATCAAGTTCAGGAAGACGAGAAAAAGCGACAAAAACCAGATCCTGAATCAAGTTCAGGAAGACGAGAAAAAGCGACAAAAACCAGATCCTGAATCGAGTTCAGGAAGACGAGAAGAAGCGACAAAAAACCTAGCATGGCTTGCACCATCGCACCTAGCACCTAGTACCTAGCACCTAGTACCTAGCACCTAGTACCTAGCACCTAGTACCTAGCACCTAGCACCTAGCACCTAGTACCTAGCACCTAGCACCTAGCACCTATTTTTTAAGCAACTGCTTAATCGTTGTTAACATTTCTTTTCTAACATGGCCAAGTTTGGGCTTGTCTTCAAAAGGAATCGGGCGACATAATTGCATTGTTTTAACCCCTAAACGGGCGGTGAGCATGCCTGCGCCTAAGCCTTGTGCTAAGCGACCAGAGAGCTTACCGAGCAAATCAGCGCCAATCATGTCTGTGCCAAAATCAGCAATCAGTTCACTTGCGCCAGCATAAACCATATTAACAAACACTTGTTTTATCAATTTAATACGGCTCCAATAGCCAAGTTTTAAGCCATACAAACCTGCTACTTTATTGATCATACGTAAATTGCGCCATAATATAACTAGCATATCTATAATTGCCACTGGGCTAAGTGCTACTAAAACCACGGCTTCTGTTGAAAAACGTGCTATTTCAGCCATGGCTTTTTCATCAACCTTTGACAACACCAAACGTGAGTACAGTTGTAGTAACTCGCTGTCTGAATACTGATTGTCTAACGCCATTTGCCAGCTTTCTTTTTGGTCGGCATCGCCCGCTCCCCAAAGATCCCCAGGTAATTTGTCAGTGATCTGTTGACAAAAAACTTGTACATCTACTGCGTTTTTATTATTTTTTATAGCATTTTCAGTATGTTGTAGTAATTCATTGGCTTGCTGCTTTAATTTTTCTCGCTGCTTAAACTGCCGCAATGTTGACCATTCACGCCACACACTGGCAGAAGTGATCATGAATAAGCAAGCTAAAATCACGGCATAGATGCTGGTAATAATGGGGGAATGCACAAAACCACTAACAAAAAAATCAACCGCTTCAACCCCTATTAATACCGCCAATAAAGTAAAAACAATACGCCATAACCAGCGGCGGCGACCTTTCTTTGGCACAACACTGTTATCCGCTGCGTTGTCGTCATCCTGCACTGCTGGTAGTTCATTTACTTCCTCTATGGGTAAGTAGTCGTGGTTATCAAAAATAACCTGCTGAGCGCCCGCACCTTTGCTTGGCGATTGGCCATGTTGTGGCTCAGCGAAGTCATCTTCTGAAAATAAAATTTGTTGTTGATGGTTACTCTCATCACTTTTATTGTTTGTATGGCTCATATCATTTTATCTGCTAACAAAAATTGTAATACTTGATCCATACGAATATGGGGTAACGGTTGGTTTCTTGTCATACCACGCCTAGGCGCAAAACTGATAAAGTTAAAAGCAGCTTGTTGCCAAAACGCGGGCTTAGGGAGTTGCGCTGGTACTGAGCCAGGAAATAAGGTGAGCTTTTCACCTGAGGCGATTGCGCGGTCACTTTCTGCTGTGTTTTCACTGTCATTACTTGAATGGCTCGCATGAGTATACCCCTGTACAACCGGGATCTGCTCGCCATTATGAACACTTTTCCCTGCTGTGGTACTCTTTACTGACGCAATCGCCAAAGTTTTCATTTCAATCGCTTCAAAGTTAATGCTATGTTTACTTTGAAACAGTAATTCATTCAATAAAGACACCATTGACGCATGTTGCTCACCCGTAACATGGTCAGCCTTGGTCGCGGCAAACAATAGCTTGTCTATTTTGGGTGAAAACAAGCGTGAAAATAAACCCGCCTTGCCATAACTGTAACTTTCTAAAATCATATCAATGGCTAACTGTAAATCAGCAAAGCTCTCAGCGCCGCCAAAAGCCGAGCAGGTATTAAGCGGTGTTAAACAGTCTGCTAACACTATTTGGCGGTCAAAACGTAAAAAATGCTGTTGGTAAAAGCGTTTCACCACGGTTTCTTTATACTCAATAAAACGTGCTCTTAGCATACCAATAAAACTATTATCACTGGCATTTTGATACTCATTACCGTCAATAGCCATTAAATTAGGAAAAGGGAAAAACTCTAAAATAGGCGCGCCAGCCAATTCAGCCGGTAGAATAAAGCGCCCGGGTTGAATAACACTCAGCCCTAACTGAAAACGGAACGTTCGTAACAAGCCAGTATATTCTTGTGCTAGTTGTGCTAATAATTCTTCATCGGCCTCGGCAAAAGGATCAATGGCGGCCACTTTAGTTAAAAAGTCTTGGGTAAACTGTGCCCGTGGCGCTGACGTTAATAACGCATGCGTTTGCTCAGACCATTGCTCGTAGGTTTGCTTAAGCATAGGTAAATCAAGTAACCATTCACCAGGATAATCGGTAATATCTAGGGTTAAGGTAGCCATATCAGCGGCATACTTTAATAAAGACTTTTGTGGTTGGTAACGAATAGCCAGGCGAAGCTCACTAATACCATGTGTCGACTCAGGCCAGGTTGGCGGTTCATTGGTAAGGGCTGCCATAGCTTTGTCGTAATCAAAACGAGGAACCGCTAAATTTTTTTGCGGCACGCGCTTAGCCGCAATAAAATACCCTTTGTGTACCGGATCAAAAAAACTTAATTGGCTGTCCTTACCTTGTGTAATAAGTTGGTTCACCAAAGAAGTAATAAACGCCGTTTTACCACTACGGCTTAAGCCGGTCACGGCCAAATTAATATGTTGGTCAAGCGTGCGATTAAGTATTTCACCGGCTTTATTTTTAAATTTATCTAAGGGTTTGATAAAGCAGCTCCGCGTTGTTAATAAAAATGTTTTTTTAAGGGGCTTTAACCGCTTGAATCACCCAACATAATTTACCTAATTTAATATCTATTGAGCTTATTTCAAATGATTGCCAATTATTGTTAGCGTATGTTTTTACCTGGTTTACCTCTGCAACAGACCAAGCCGCTTCAATTTGGTCTTGCAAGCGCTGCTGAAAAAATTGGGTATTTGTGATAATAGCCGCAACACTTTGCGCGCTAGCATGACGCCAATTCATCACCACAGGCACTAATTCCTTTGCAAGTAAATTATACCAGTCTAACTCAGCTTCACTATTACATGCATGTTGCAGCTTTTTAAATAAAACTAATAGGTTTCTATTTTTATCTTTAAACAAGGTTTGCTGCGCTAGTGTCGGGTTATCTTTATTGTCTATTGTTTGGCAAAAATTTGCAAAGTCTTGTAGCTGCGCTAATAAGCCATTTTTTGTCGATAACTTATTAATAATGTTAATACCAACGTGGCAATCGTCACTAATAAAAGAATTGTGATGATGCACTAAAGCAACAAACCTGCCATTGGGCTTTAATACCCTATTCACAGCCAATAAAGCACGCGGTGTATTGGCATATTCAAAGCCAAATTGGCTTATGACCACATCAAATTCTTCATCATTAAAAGCCAACTCTTCTGATGGCATATCCGCAAAGAATTGAATTTTTTTCAGTGTATTATAAACAGTATCTGTCGGTGAAAACCGAGCAAGTGGGTCAATATTAGCTGCATCTGAGCCATAAACAGTAAAACGAGGATTAAATTCTTGGGCTAAAACAGCCAGCCCACCGTTACCGGTTGCTAGGTCTAATACTTTTGCTGTGTGAGGCAGTGTTTTAAAAACGTCTTGCCAGTACTGCGCTATTTCGCCAGTATATCCTTGCTTGTGCTCCCCTTCTGCAAAACTATTTAGTGACTGGGTTGACGACCAATAACTACTCCAATGTTGCATTTTGCTTACCCTTAAAAAAGAAAAAGGTGAGTATTAATACCCACCTTTTTAAGTTTAACCTTTCATTTAGCTGTTAATCTAGCTAAACGTTCATCTTAATAATGCATTAGAAAGACTGTGCTAAACGTATGTAAGAAACACGTCCATAACCATCATAAAGGTTGTAGTTATAATCGTTACCATCATAGTAACTTAACTGTGGGTGTTTCTCGAATGCGTTTTGCATACCGATAGAAATTTTAGTACCCGTAGATAAGCTATAAGTCGCTTGAATATCATGTGTTATCCAAGTAGCAATATTACCTGAGCGTAAAACACTACCGTCATCTTGCTGCTCAACATCTTCATACTGAGAACCAATCATATTTATGTTCCAGCTTACATCTAAGTTGTCCCATGTATAAAGATTAGTTAACACAGCACGTTGTTGAGGTTCACCTGTATCTTTAATGGTATTACGACCACCATCGATAGCACTGTCAAATTGATGACTAAACTGTAAAGACTGCTTAAACGTACCAGCATCGCCGAAATCAAAGGTAGTATTTACGTTTAAGTCAAGACCACTGATTTCCCATTTACCTTCGTTGGCATAACCTTGGGTAATTAAATCAATACCACCGTTAGCTAAACGCGACACACCTAAACCAGCAGGAATTGGCTCACCAGTTTGCTCACGTTTTAAAATTTCCTCAGCATCAAAGGCACGAATCATGTTAGTGATTTCAATTTGATAATAATCAGCAGAGAAGTTTATCCAATCGGTAGGTTGGTACGCTAAACCTAAAGATAATTGCTCAGATGACTCTGAACCCATATCTGAGTTTGCTAATGTGATTGCATTTACTTGAATTTCACAACCTTCTACATCACCAAGGTTTAGACATGACGGATCGTCACGAACTGACGGGTTATCTGGCGCAGGTTTAGCTGTTAGAATATCTAACGTAGGCGCACGGAAACCTTCACCGTATGACGCACGTAATACTAAGCCGTCCATCGGTTCAAATTTCATTGATACTTTAGGTGAGAAGTCTTCACCGTAATCAGAGTAGCTATCGTAACGACCCGCTACAGTAAATTCTAAGTTATCTAATACCGGAATTAATGCTTCAAAGAATGCACCTTTCACGTCACGACCACCGCCAGCACTGTTACCAGCAGAACCACCAACTTGACCCGCTTCAGACAATGAGTCATAAAGGTCAGAGTATGTTTCTTTACGGTATTCAGCACCAAAAACGGCTTGTACTGTACCGTTCTCTAGTTCCATTACGTCAAACGCTGCAGAAGCAAATACTTCTTCTTGGTCAAAACGGCCAATACGTGTAGTCGTAACTTTTAAACCACTTAATAATGCTTCATAATCACTACGCTCAGCATCCGTTGTAAAACGTGCACCAAACGGGTCATTTAGCATATAAGCGCCACTGTCCATAGCCACACGAGCATTACTACCCATTAAGTAGTTACGACCAACTTCGTAAGATTTAGATGTGTTTTTACGCGCACCAAAATCAACAGTAACATCGCCAATCATACCTTCTGCACCAATTAAGAAATCCGTTGACCAGTTATCAACTTCATTATCACGGTTACCTAGGGCAGCAAAGCGGTGACGAGTTTGAACATTGCGCGGATCTAAACCAGCAGCAACATCTTCAGCACGTTTAGCATCAATGTATGAAGCAAAGTCTGCATCATAAAAAGGACTGCTTGGGTTAATTGGGTTGTTCGGGCTATCGTCTGATAAAAATGCTGCATCACCGGCATCATTTAACGACGGTGCATAACGACCAAATGATTTAGTTTTAGACACCATAGTATGAGAGAAAATTTTCCAATCATCATTGATATCATATTCTGCTTTTAAGAAGGCAGAGTTATTCGCTGAAGAAGCTTCATTGGCATTGGTTGCGTTAAAGTTATAACCACAGGCTCCGGTAGCGCCAAAAGCAAAGTTTTCTAAGCTATTACACTCTTCTTCTGAAATGATTGATCTATAACCTTCTTCTTTAAGTGCGTTAACACCGAAGCTTGACGCGCCAGGTGATACCCACGGGAAAGCATTTTCAAAAATAATGTCACGCGTGTTCCAAGAAACACCACCAATAATTGAAGATTTACCACCAGTCACACCAAATACAGCAGAGCCTTCTTCTCGGTCACCGCCCTCAGAAGGGATACTTGGCTTAGAAGCACCTAAACGTAACTCTACGCCATTAAAATCTTTTTTAGTGATAACGTTAACAACACCGGCAATAGCGTCAGAACCGTATACCGCTGATGCACCATCAGACAATATTTCAATACGCTCAATTGCAGCCATAGGAATCATATTTAAATCTTGAGATTGGCCTGACTGTGAAGACTTAGGTAAACGACGACCGTCAATCAAAATTAATGAACGAGATGCACCTAAACCACGTAAGTCAATTTGTGCAACACCTTGTAAGCTACTACCCGACTTTGGACGGTAAGAGCCGGCAGCATTAAAACTTGTATTACGTAATAAATCAGACACAGACGTTTGGCCTGAGAAGTCAATTGCAGCGCGATCAATGATAGCAACAGGAACTGAAGCCTCTAAGTCAGTACGCTTAATACGAGAACCTGTAATGGCAATACGTTCTACTGATTCAATAACTTCTTCTTCTGCTGAAAATGCGGCAGTTGAAACTGTTGCTGTTGCAGCAGCACCACACATCATCGCTAGGCGGATTGCCTTAGCTACTTTGCTATTGTTATACATGTTTACTCCCTGGATCACATTCGTGATTAGTTTGTTATTTTAGTTAATTTCGAGACTATTTTGTCTCGTAAACTTTTTTGAACGGGTCGCATGACCTGATCTGTCAACTACGATATTAAACGGGATTAGCGCACACCGTCAATACTATTTATGACCACTTGGTAAATATTCTTATTGCAAGGATTTTTAAAGGCCATGGCAAAATAGTTCGAAGTATAATTAAACTTCACAAAAACAATTAGTTACAACTTATGTATGATTTAATAAAATATTTCAATAAAAAGATCATTTTCCGCTAAATTATTGAAAATAAACAAAGGTAAAAAATATATAATGTATTTAATAACAATAACTTAACATTTGAACGTTTATTAAGCTTTATTGCCAAAGCACTTTAAGATTATTAAAATACACAACAATATCAAGCACTAATAAGACAAAAAAGCAAAACCGTAAAGAATAACTTACAAAGGCAGACAAAAGGCATCTTGCTAAATTAATGTTATAGTGAGCACCCTAGCTTATTCCTTTTCAAATCAGGTTAAATAATGAACTCTATTAGGCGTTTATCTGTGTTATTAGAAACACTTAATGCGAAAGCCAAAGAAACAGACAAACAAAACAAACAGCTAAAGGCGCACCGTTTAATTGAAAACAACAACTTGTTTTCATCAACGCTGTTTGTTAGCCAAAGTGATCAGTTTTCGCCTTACATTCAAGAAACCAAGCGGAGAATAACGGAATTTTCCCGTTTAGTGGCAGCCAATAAAATCACCCTATCAAAAGAGCTATTAGTGCAAATAGAGCAACAAATATCAGCCATAGCTAATGCACTGCAATCAAATGGAGTAACACACCAAGCAGCCACTTTAAGTTTTAACGCCAACAACAAGGTACGGATAAAAAAAGCAAAAGCGAAACAAACAGCTAAATATGGTGAGTTAACGAAAAAGGTTATGTTAACTAGCCATCAACTGTACCAGAAACTAACCGAACACCATGAATACGAACGCCGTTTAATGGACATGGTGTTAGAAAGAGAAAATGCCCGACAACAGTGTAAAAGCCATGAGAGTGAAAAAATATCAATGGAAGTACTCGCCTTACACCAACGCCTTGGCCGGTGTCGAAAAGCTATTTCAGCGATAGAGCTTGATATTGAACGTGCTGAAAAGGGAAAGTGATTAGAGACTAAGGGTTAGGAAGAGACTAGAAAGACACTAGTTACTAGAAAGAACAAAGCCCAAGAACCTAGATCCTGAATCAAGTTCAGGAAGGCAGAAAAAGCGACAAAGACAAGATCCTGAATCAAGTTCAGGAAGACGAAAAGTGCCCCACCCCGTCATTCCGGTGGTCACCTCCACCCCGTCATTCCGGTGGTCACCTCCACCCCGTCATTCCGTAGGTCTCTTAATACGGAATCTCGTTTCTTTGTTGTGAAGGGGGAAGGGCAAAAACCAGATCCTGAATCAAGTTCAGGAAGACGAAAAAAAGCAAAAACAAAAACCAAACTACAAAAACCAGATCCTGAATCGAGTTCAGGAAGACGCGGTGAGCATTAAACATTAAACATTAAACATTAAACATTAACCATTAACCATCAAACACTAACCATCAACTATTAACCATTCAATATTAAAAATTCACCATTAACAAACAGGTAATTAAATTAGCATTAAATTGAATCTCAGGTTAATCTTAACCTAAGGTGCTTAGAGCAAAACATACAACGCGTGTTAGGTGCTGGAAAACGTGTTAATAACAGCAAGCAACAAGGCTATAGTAGGAAACCACAATGAAAATATCTGATGACATTCATAACTATTACGAAAAACTGGTAATGCAACATTTTACAGTGGCTAAATTTAATGAAAAATATGATGAAGACTTTATCGCAGACTTAACCTGCGTTGTGTTAAACCAACTGCCGACACGTTATATACGCCATGAAGTTGATATGGCATTTTACTTACCCGCGTCTGAACGGTTTGAAATGGAAACCAAAGTAAAAAGTGCTATTAGTAAATCACTTGAGTTTATGCAGTCACACCACATGAAAAATGACTAAAGTTGCCCTCTAGCACCTAGAATCTAGCACCTAGTAACTAGAATCTAGCACCTAGTAACTAGAATCTAGCACCTAGTAACTAGTAACTAGAACCCTAGTAACTAGTACCTAGCACCTAATCCCTAGCACCTAGTAACTAGCACCTAGAACCTAATCCCTAGTACCTAGTACCTAGTACCTATCATTAAAAATTCAACATTAAAAAAAACCGTCAACTGTCTTTCCAACGGTCTTTTATCGCTAAAATTTGCGGTAGCACTTGCTCAAATACTACCACTAATTCAGGGTCAAAGTGCACACCACTTTGCGACTTAATAAAGGTCATGGCTTTTTCTATGCTCCAAGCTTCTTTATAAGGCCTTACACTGGTGAGTGCGTCAAATACATCGGCTAGTGCAACAATCCGCCCGGCAATGGGGATATCATTACCCGCAAGGCCTTTTGGATACCCTGTTCCATCCCATTTTTCATGGTGCGTTAGCGCCACTACTTTTGCTAAGGTGATTAAATCAGAATCATCTTCACCCAATATATTCGCGCCAATCACCGGGTGGGTTCTCATAATTGCAAATTCTTCATCAGTTAATTTACCGGGTTTGAGCATAATACTGTCAGGAATACCTATTTTACCCAAATCATGCATGGGCGCTGCATGTAACAAGTTATCTGCCTGCTGCTCACAAAAACCGTACGCGAGTGCTATTACCTTGGAATAATGGCTCATACGCATCACATGCATTCCGGTTTCATTGTCTTTATATTCGGCCGCATGACCAAGGCGTTGAATAATTTGTAACCGAGTACGTTTTAGCTCGTCTGCTTGCACTAAAGACAAGTGGGTAGCCACTCTGGCTTTTACTACCGCCGCCGACACAGGTTTTGAAATATAGTCTACCGCACCAAGCTCTAACCCTTGCGCTTCATCGTCGTGCGCGCTTAATGCCGTCACAAAAATAACCGGAATTTTACGAGTAGTAGGCTCGGCTTTTAATTGCTTACATACTGCTAAGCCTGTTATATCAGGCATCATAATATCTAACAGGATCAGGTTTGGGCTTTTACTTTGCGCTAAACGCAGTGCTTCAGCGCCACTTTTAGCAAAAATTAAGCGATAATCTTGTTGTAGAATTTGCTTTAACACGCGTAAGTTGGCGGCTTCATCGTCGACAATAAGAATGGTTGACTGTTGGTTTTCCATGATACTACCCTTTACTTTCAATACGCTCAATCAGCGCAATGGTATACTCTAGTGCGCACTCAAATTCAAAATCATTAAAAGCGCTGTATATTTTATTGATTTCGCCACTGTAACTAAAGCCAGTGTTTTTGGCTGTTTCGCTATAGTCAAATAGCTGCGCTAATAATGACTCTTCTACTTCATTTTCTTTTGCTTTTTCAACAAGTGATTTTAACAGGTCAAGCAATACAGTGAGATCAACCGCTTTAGTGTCAACCGTTTTGCTTTGGCTATTTAACCAAGACGATACTTTATCAGCAAGCTGTTGGTAGGTTGAATAAATGCTGTCATAAGTGGCTGCACACTGCTCAGGGTGGCTGTTAATTAACGACTCTAATTGCGCACATAACCGCTGCAAGCGTGTTAACGCCAAGTTACCACTAATACCTTTTAACGTATGAGCTATGGTAGCAACTTCCGGCCAGTTTTTCTTGGCTATAGCCTCTTCTAGCGCTGCTAGCTGCCCTTTTTGGCCCGTAATAAAAGCCGCTATTTGTTGATAATAGTCAGTAACGCCACCCCACAAGGCAACCCCTTTGCTTTCATCTAATAGCAAGTCAGCTTTTGGTTGCTCACTCACCACTGGGCCAGCACCAAGTTCAATATTAAGTACGCGGGCCATTTCATGGCTAAGTAAGGTAAAGTCAATCGGCTTGTTGGCAAAGCCTTGCATGCCTGCGCTTTCAGCAGCCAGTTTATCGTCAAGTAACACACTGGCAGTTAAGGCAATAATAGGCAGCACAGGTAAATTGTGTTCTTTTTCATATTGCCGGCGCGCTACCGTTGCCTGCAAACCATCAAGTATTGGCATTTGAATATCCATTAACACTAAATCAATGGCTTTACAGTCAGCCATTCTTACCAGTGCTTGCTGGCCGTCTCTGGCGCTAACCACACAATGCCCATCTCGCTCTAGAATTAAGGTGAGTAAATCAAGGTTTTGTTGAATGTCATCAACAATCAATATTTTTAGCGCCGGCAATGTTATTTTTTCAATGGCTTTGTTTTCTTCTTGGCAAGCCGTGGTAGTTAACGGAATATCAAAACTAAAAGCAGACCCTACCCCCGGTGTACTTGTTGCCGTTATTTCACCTTGCATTAACTCCACTAATTGCTTACTAATGGTTGTCCCTAAACCAGTACCGCCAAAACGCCTACTCATTGACGCATCTGCTTGGGTAAAGGCATCAAAAACAGAGGTTAGCTGCTCATTACTCATCCCTATGCCCGTGTCTTCAATGTCAAACTTAACGCGCTCACCTGTAATAGGGTACACTGAAACGGTTACTTTACCTTGCTCGGTAAATTTAATGGCATTACCAATTAAATTGGTTAACACTTGGCGAATACGCTCAGGGCTACCTAAGTAAAAATCACTCAATTTATGCGAAATATTGGCCGTTAGCTCAAGGTTTTTATTACGTGCTTGCAACCACAAGGTTGAAACAACCGCATCCACTTCTTCAATTAATGAAAAGCGTCTTAATTCAAGGTCAAGCTTGCCTTTGTCAAGTTTTGCACTGTCTAAAATGTCATTTAATAAATGCAGTAAAGACTTGGCCGCATTATTAATGGTGCCCATGTGTTTGAGTTGATCTGGCGACAAAGACGACTCAAGTAAGATATCGCTAAAACCAATAATAGCATTCATCGGCGTGCGAATTTCATGGCTCATATTGGCCATAAAGTCAGCCCTTGACTCTGCCGCTAGCTCCGCTTTTTCTTTGGCAACTCTTAATTCTTGCTCCATTTCCCGGCGGTCAGTAATGTCCATAATAAAGCCGTCTAACCAAACTTCACCGCTTTTTTCGTCTGTTACGTGGTTACCATATTCCATCACCCAACGAACATCGCCCGTTTTGGTAATAAGGCGGTATTCAATATTAAACATTCCTGTAATTAACGGGTTATTAAGTACCGACTCTTTATCGTCAGGGTGATATAAGTCTGAAAAACACCGCTTAGGGTTAGGCGGTAAAAAATCACTGGCAGGATAACCGGTCACCCCTTCTACAGCATCACTAATAAAGAGTATTGGCCAGCCGTATTGGTCTGAGCAGCGATAAGCAATACCAGGAATATTACTGATTAACGACCTAAATTTTTCTTCATTTTCTTGTAAAGCTTGCTCCATTTTTATCCGTTGGCGAATATCTGACATAAAGCCAACATACAAATGGCTATTGGCCAGTTTTACATAACCCACCGACAACCTAATGGCAACCAAGCTGCCATCTTTATGCAAGGCCTTTACTTCTTGGCTTGAGCCAATAATTTTCGCTTTACCGGTTAATAAAAAGTTTTTAACAAAATCTTCTTTATTGTCATTGTCATATTTCGAGTTTGACACCAGTACGTTAACATTCTTGCCCACAAGCTCTTCAGGCGTCCACCCTAGCAGGGTTTGCGTAGCACGGTTGGCGTTTTCAATAACTCCCTCGCCATTAATACTGATAATTGCATCAACCGCGGTATCCATCATGGCACGTAAGCGGTCTTCATTACTGCTGGCTTTGCGTGAAATTTCTCGGTATTTATACAGTAAATTAATACCTAATACTAAAACCGTAATAACAATGGAAATAATTGACACCACCAGCGCCAAATAAAATGAAATATTACTGTCTTGGCGACTTAACTCTAACCCAGCGGGTTTAACAAAACGTGCTGAAGCCATACCGGTGTAATGCATACCCGAAATAGCAAGCCCCATTACAGCACTCGCCACTAAATTAGCCTGCCAATCTTTATTTTGCTGCCAAATTCTCAGTAGACCCGCTCTGATCCACAGTGACAATATTGCCAAAGAAACAGCGACCACAATTGACAGCACAAAAATAGTTAAGTCATAACGCAGTAGTGGTGCCATTTGCATGGCCGCCATCCCCATATAGTGCATAGTGCCAATGCCAGCACCCACTAAAAAGCCCGAAACAAATAACGACTGTGCATCAGCCTTATGTTTTTGTAAGTGATTTAGCGCCACCCAAGACGCCGCGACACTGGGCAACATAGACAGTAAAGTGACGCTAACCTTGTAATCAACTACCGTACATAAATCAAAAGCCAACATACCAATAAAGTGCATTGACCAAATGCCGCCACCCAGCGCCAAGCTACTAATACCAAGCATAAGTTGTCTTCTAATAGGCGAGCTTTGCGCCTGTTGTTCTGTGGCGACTTGCAACCCCATAAAAGAAGAAAGTATGGCAATAAATAGCGACAGCACAACCATACTAGGGTTGTAACTGCCATAAATAAGTATGCTGTCAGATGAAATAGTAAACTGGGCAATAATCCAATGAATCATAAGTGGTTTTTTATCTTTCGCTGAGGGGGGCGTTTATAAATAGACAAGTATTATGACATAAAACATCCGCATAAACGTAGTGTTTTTAAGGAATCTAGGGGGAAGCAGTAATGATTAAGAGTGTTAGCCAATAAGCGTTATCATTTGCTTATAAAGCACAGCACTAACCATATAAACTGCCAGTTTATTATTAGGGAATAACTTATTAGACAAAACGGCGACGAGCTTATCTATGAAATAATCACACGGTTTTGAACTCAATTAAGTAGTGTTAATTGTGATCTTCGATAATACTAAAACCATTACAACAGCGCAAAATCATCCAGCCCCGTGATATAAACTAACAAGGTTTTACGGGGCTGTTCGAGCAAGCTTAGTAAGTTTTAGTTCGTTTTCAACAATACTGCATAGCTAAATGTTTTATTTGTTCCTTCTATAGAAAAGGAAAAATTAAGATTAGCTTGAGACCGACCAGTGAGCGGGCTAACAATTGAAAACTCAACTGTTGTTCCATCAGCGATAATTTGACCATTTCTTAACCCGTCAAAATAAGGGGCTACAACTGAGTTAGCATCAGTGGCAATTAAATCCCTAATAACATAATCATTTCCTGCCGCGGTAAGTCTGAATTTAGAGATTTCATAGTAAGATACGCCAATAACACTAGCTGTTGAAACTCCGTTCGTGGAATAAGGCATCCCCCTTTCAGACCACCCTGAAAAAAACTCTTCTGCAAACAATTTTATGCTTTCTGCTTCAGCAAATACAACAACACTATCAACTATACTACTAACATAACCATCATTAACTGTTAGCGAAATTACGTACTCACCACTAACATCAGGAGTAAATGAAGGTGATACAGTAAACTCATTGAGTAATACCGTGGAGCTTCCATAAGGTACAGAAGTAAATGACCATTTATATGACAGTATGTCATTATTTTCATCAGCACTTAAACTACCATCAAGAAGAACTTCATTATTTATTAAAATACTACTATCATCCCCCGCGTTTGCTATTGGAGGAATATTTTCTTGAACAACGTCTATCTCAACAATACTCATTTGACTATTATTTTTGCCATCAGTGACAATTAAGTAAATTTGATATTCACCAAGCTCCGTTGCGACAAAGTAAGGTGTTGCTGATGTATTATTTTCTAATTCAGCATGACGAATTGGCCAACCTATGTTAACAGCAAAACCATCAAGGATATCATGTGCTCCTTCTGGCTTTGTACCTTGCCCACCTAGTGGCGTTGGATATCCGTTCGGGCTAATAGGGTTACTCCATGAATATGTAATTGTATCCCCATCTTCATCAAAACTTGCAGAACCATCTAAGTACACAGTTTCACCCAGTGTTACTATTTGATATGAGCCAGCATTCGCAACAGGTGTGGTGTTATTTTTTTCTAAAATTATTGTTGGTGCCTGAGCAACAAAACCATCAATAAACTGAGTATCGTCAATGACAGTATTACTCGTATTTTTAACTTGATGGGTTGGCAGAACCTCAATGGCAACCATATCAGTTTCACTAGTAGAGGCTTGAACGATAAATCTGTTTTGATTTGCAGAAAAAGATACATCTGAAAAAATGTAACTCCCTCCTACGTCTGTTACTACAACGTAGGTATTTTTAACATTATCATCTTCATCAAGACTTTTAAGGGTGATTTCCACATTTGCTAGAGGACTGGCTGATATACTAACGACTCCTTGAATCGATCCTCGACCCCCCAATTGAGCTTCAGGTGCTTCAGCTTCAAACTCAGGAATAAAGAAAGTACTATTTTCTGTGTTATTAGTTTGGTTTGAAGGTGACACTTCTACTACAATTGAACCATAATTTGCAGATATAATGGTTATGACATAATTACCTTGATCTTCAGTAATAGGAACATCAGAGAAATAGTATGATCCTGTATCATCTGTGGTTACTTCAAACCCAGCAAGGTATACGATTGATCCCTCCACAGGTTCACCTGATACATTGAGCACTACACCTGTAATTGAACCCGTATTATCTTTGACTGTTTCTACAGGAGGCGTAACCTCAACAGGTGGTGTAGTCGAGTCTTCACTATTTCCTTCCCCTCCACAAGCTGCTAATGAAATAATGAACAATGATTGAATTAAAATTTTATTTAGAAATGATAGAGAAAAATAATGGCTCAAAATTAGAGTCCTTCTGATTAATATAAAAAATAGGAGAGATAGAAAATATAGGAAGAACTCCTTTTTTAACTTTCTATTTACATATCAGGTAAATAGCACACTCCATTGGTCGCAAGATAATAACAGTTAACTTTATCAATACCAACAAATATCCACTAATCATACCAAACCTATCAATACACGTCGTTTTGTGGTCAAAATTGTTCTAAGTGATTTAATGAGAATAATTCAACTCTTCATATTTCTAGTTTTATATTCTAGTACTGCTTCTGAACGTACTTTTTGTTTTGTTTTTGAAAGTAATGGCAATCCATCTTGAGCGCTATATTTTTGATAAAACTCCTTTTTTGAACCGTCACTATCGACTATAAGGAAATTAGATCGCGAAGTATCTGGAACTATCGACAAGTCTCTTCTTAATTGCCTTTCACAGCTATGCTGCCAATAGATTAAATGATCGTGTTCCATTAAATGTGGGATGTCATTTAAGGTATACATATTTAATTTGCTTGTAGTAAGTAAAGTATTAATCATAGGGTTTGATTTACTATAGGCCTTAACCCCACTAAAACTACCACGTAAGTACTCAACGATAATATGTTTATCGAACTCTAATAAACACAATTCTGTTTCTTTCCAGCTTTCTGAAAAACCGTCAACAATAGTATGCTCAGGTACTCTAACGCCAAGATTCTGTATAATTGTAGCTGTTTTCAACGGTAAGAATATTCTGAAACTATGGAACCTGCTTTGGTAATTTGACCAGAACGTTACCCTGTTTTTTAATTGCGTAATCTCTCTATCTTTTAGGTTTAGCGTTTCAGCAATTTTTGGTGTTGTGATTTGGAATATAAACTTTTTAAAGTCACCAAACCATGCGGAACCTAATAAGCCTCTTAATTTATTTTGAGTATCTAAATCTAGGTTTTTCCAGCGCGTATTTGCGGCTGTTGGTGAATAGTTCTCAAGAATATAGCCAAGTAATAGCTGAGAGCTTTCTATATTTGAATTATCTATAGTGGCAATTAAACGAGTTATTGCTTGATCTGCTTCTATACCTGAATAACTTTCTAATATTTTTAAATAACGTTGTTCAAATTTAGCAACGCCTTGCTTTGATAAAACGCTCTCTATTGAGTTTATAGACTCTTGCGCTATTGCTATTTTATAAGGTAAACCAAGCTTAAATAACAAGCGCTCTGGTTTTAATGTAGACTGCAATGAGTAATATGCAAGGTCATCTTGGTTATTGTCACTTATTGCAATAACCACTAACGCTTTTTGTTTATCGACTGAAACCAGGGAAGCTAAATCATTTTTATGATTCGTTAGTAACTTATTGGGCATAATTTCATTATTGCCGTCAAAGTATAAGCACATACGCCAAAATGCTATGTGTCTAATATTAGGGTTTTGTTTTATACATTCCCAAATCAGGTTTTTACTTCGTGTTGCTTGATTTATTGTTGCATCACTCAGTAAGTCTTGTTGTTCAAATAACGTAACCCATTCTAATAACGAAATAGATTCGTCGTTACCACTTTGTATTAAATCTAAAATGTCATCTACAGACCTTGGTGGTACGGTTGGCAAAACTAAGTTATCAAATAGCTTTGTATGTTGATCTTTTTGCAACATGTTAGCTGAAGCCAACATATTTTGTGCTGATATCGCTCTAGGTGGTGTAATACAGATCAAAGACGCCATTATCTACTGTCCAACAACTTTGAAACTTTGTTAAAGGCATCTTCATTTTTAAATTGCATTCTAAAAATCACTTTACGATCTTTGTCTTCACTCAAAGTTTCATTAGCATCCATTGAACCACGACCTGCTACTTGGATTTTCTTTAAGAAGTTAGGTTTATTATCTTCAAGCTGCATAGTGTTTATGTATTGATACACACTGTTGGCTCTACCTAAGCTAAGCTGCATGTTGTAGCTTAGTGCACCGTCAGAGCTGGTATGACCTTCTATAATAACTCGAGTTATTTCTTCACTGATCCCTTCATTAGAAAATATTACGCCGCTATACACAGGAATAAAACGATTTAAAAATTCTTTACCTTCTGGCTTTAACTCTTTTTCATTAAAATCAAAAAGCACGGAATCTAACAAAGTTATATCGCCCGTATCAGGATTAATTTCGGCATTGATACCATTCGAGTTAAACTGCTCTTGTAAGGCTTGAATAACAATAACACGTTTATTTTGTGTTTCTTCTTGTGTTATTTTTAATTGTAATAAGGTAACAACGACTAGCAACGCAAATATTAATAACAAGCCCGACATTAAGTCACTTATAGAAAGCCATTCGGTTCCTTCGGTATGCCCATCGGTATCTCTAAAAGACTCCATAGGTTGCTTAAAAGACACTTTAACTAACCTCGCTGTCGTTCATCATACGACGTTGGGTTTCAGATGAAATTAGGTATTCTGCCGATTGCAATAAACGAGTATGAATTTGCGCTGACGCTTTATCCATTTCGGTAAAGAACTTTTCATGCGATTTATTTGCTCGTTCGAAATAAGTATTCAGCTCTTCTGGAATTTGTTTTATCAAAGAGCCGAACAGCTCTGATGAACTGGCATACGATTTCTCTAATTTACCTACTTGTAAGCCAATGGTACTTGCAGTTTGCTCTATTTGGTTTATGTGTGAGCTTTCCATAAGCTGAACCGCTTGAACTAACTTATTCACTATCTCAACCGATTTTTGCATTTCGGTTAGGTTGGTAGTTAGCTCTGTACCTAACTCTTTACGGCGAGTGTATTCTTCTTTGAATACCGTATCGCAGTCTTGAACCACTTTAGCTAAACCATCACGTTGCTTACCTAAAGTGCTTTCCAGCAGATTATTTTGCTCTTTAAAGAATGTATCAAGGCTTTGCTGATACGTCACTCTAAAGTTGTCTAGTTGCTCTGTGACTGTATTTTTGGTTTCAAACAATACCTTATCTACATTAATTAATGTGTTTTCTAGATTTTCTTTGGCATTATTCATTAAGCCAGTTGCGGTTGTACCTACTTGCTCAATTACTTTAACCTGTGCTTCGTTAGATTTTTGGCTCTTATCTAATATATCTTTTACGCGCTGCTCTGTGTTATCAAGCATTATTTTCTGAATACCAGCTTGATGTGTAAGAGATTTTTCTAACTCAACTTTAATGCCACTAAAGGTTCCCGCTGCTTGCTCAGCGCTTTCTTTAAAGGCAATTTTTTGCGAATCCATTGCTTCAACACTGACTTGCACAGATTTATCCAACTCTTCTGAAACACCTTCTAGAATTTCTTTGGTATCTGTTTGAAAGCTCGATAATATATTGCGTAAATCATTTGAGAACTTTCCAAGTTTAGTTAGCGTATCTTCTTGAAATTGTTGGATTGTAGTAACTGCTGTCGCAAGCTTAGTCGCAATGCCGCCAAGCTCTTTATGTAATTTAGTAACCGCACTGGTTGAGCTTTTAACAAGGCTAGACGTTTCTGAAATTTGATTTGATAGTGGCTCAATTACTTCTGAACGAAGTTGAGTCATGATCGCTTGAATTATTTTCTCACCATTGTCTTGTTTAATTTCTCGTAATGCTTTGAGCTCTGTTGAAATTTCAGTAAACACAGGAACCATTTCGGCAGTAAATATTTTATCTAAACTCGACGATATGTGTTGGCCTATTTTGTCAGCATCAAAATTATCAGCAGCTCGCTCTAACGAGCCTCCCATTGTAAGCATTGCAGTTGATGCTTCAGCGCTTTTTTTTGCCGCTTCAAGTTGTTTCTCTATTACTTCGTCTTGATCTCCACCCGCAAGTTTGTCTAAATAATCTGCCATAGTTTCGGCGCGAAACTGTTCTTTAAATCTAGCGACCACATGTAAATAATGTTTTATTGTAAACCACTCTATTAGCCTTAATGCAAATAACAATATAATAGAGGTAGTTAAACCAACAAGGGAGGTAATAAATGCTGTATCCATACCGCCAAGTAAAATTTTAACACCTTCCACCATATCAGCAGAAGTAGGTTCATTAGTGTTACTAAGTGTTTCTTGAATACCTGATAAACCAATAACAATACCTAAAAATGTACCTATAACACCAATACTCGTCAGTACACTAGTTATATATCTAAAACGACTTAACTCTGGCTTTCGTGATATTTTATCAGGGTAATTCTTTAAGAGAACTTTCGCTTCATTGGTTTTTAGTTTTGAAAAGTACTCGATTTTTAAAGTTTTCTCAGCCTTACTTAGCTCTTCACCAGATTTTATTTTAGCCGCAAGCTTGCTAAACTTTTTAAATACCAAATTTAATCGGGTTTTATTCGCAAAAAAAGTAAATACTTCAAGGGCTATGGTTAGAGTAAAAATCACTACAATAATAGTACTAACTATAGATGTTAATTTGTTACTGGTTATTACGTTATAAATGCTATTTAAAGTTTCTAACATTATTAATCTCTAACTAATCTTGATAATTCATTTTGAGTAAATAGCATTTCTGCTATTCGAACTGGCATATGCTCGGCATCGTCTTTGTATGGAAGCTCTGGTAGGGAAACAGTCGAATCAAATTGCACACTGTATAGCGGCTCTTCTGACCCTGTATTTCTATCTAATATTAAATAGGTGCCTGCATGGTCTCTTAAAAGCTCTGCTTGTAAACATGCTTTTTGATCTCGCAATGATTTGGCTAAATTTGAATGCGCACCCAGTTGTTGTAGTGCTAACTTCCAAGCGCGATTAAAGCGGATAATTTTGGTTATGAGTTTTGGTATTTCTGTTCTTTTCATTTAACCTCCTTGTTTGATTCTTTGCACTATAGCCAAGATCTCATGATAAGCATCTTTTAATAGCAAGTGATTTTCCTTCTGAGCTAATAAAAATGTAATGTATACAATATTGGAGCACTTGTCGACATATAAGCCAAGACCAACACCTTCTTTAACGTATCTAAGTAACTATATGGTTTTAAACACTATTGACAGCTTACGACCGCCTTCCTCTAAACCTTGGTACCTATGAAGTAATTTTAAGTTCTTAATTAACAGTTTTACCCGAATTATTCTTTCGGTTATTAATTCTAATTTTATACCTAGATTAAGAATCTGCTGCTTATTTAGCTTTAAACTCAAGTTCAAACTCTTCTGATTGAGTTTTACAAAAGGTTTTACTTCGTAGAACACCTGCTCTTCGTTAAATGGCGTTATTAAAAAATCAGGCGTATATCTTCTTATTTGGTCACATAGTTTATAATTAAAACCAATGGATTTCGGCTTATACATATCTATTTGTCAAGGGATGGTTGTATCAACAAGATAAAAAGGTTGGTGGCAACCCTAATAGCCACACCTCGGCACATGAGTCGTCTGCTGCGGTTGCTTCCTTCCGGACCTGGCCGAGTTCACAGAGTATCATTGCGAGGGGACCAGAAGGGCCGCCATAATGCACTTGAAAATAAGTTCTTCGTTATCAAGTGGCGCGAATTATCGCTAATCAATTCAACGGATGCAAGCACTACTTGGTTATTTTCTTATAACAGCGACTGCTTGGCTACTTTTTACGCAAACAGTCGCTAATTTGTTAAACTTACTCGCGTTTCTTGGCTTTTTTTAGCCTTGTTTTAGTTTTGCTAGTTAACCCCGTTTTGTTTTTGGGCGAGTTTTTCATGTATTTCTAATAACACAGACTTAATCACTAATAAGTTGTCTTTGCCTAAACGCAGCAGCAGTTTGTCAGAGTCAGACAAGGCTTCAAGTTTAGGGTTAGCAAACTTATACATAACGCTAGGTTGCACTAAAGCCATTGACGTTTTAGGTAGCTCCATGTCTAAAACCCGGGTAATCGCGTCTTGCAATGTGTGGGTAAAGTCGTCTTCATAACCAAGTTCAGCGTAGGCTTCATTAATTAACGGTTTAATGTCTAAGTACCATTGCACTAAGGTTTCGCTGTCTGTAGAGCGTAGTAAGTCTACATACAAATTAAAGCGATTGCCTGAGTCTTCATCCCACTGTAATACTTGCTGTTGTGTTTGTTTTACGTTTACGTTGTCATTTTCAACCACTTCACTTTCAACAATGCTTCCCTCTGCGTTATCAGTGCCTTGCTCGGCTGTAAATTTAACCGCAGGTAAAATAAAGGGGCTATGCTCGTAAACAACCGTGCCTTGGGCAAAGTTGTCGGTAAAGACAACAAAACGACGTATTATGTCTTCGTCAATAATCAGTCTTAGTAATTCTTTGCGCCAAGTAATTTCAGGCAGTTTTATTTTTAACCAGTTATCACTTTCATCTAACGTTGGTAATACTGGCTCAACCGGCGCTGGTGCAGGTTCTACCGCTTCTACTACTGGGGCTTCTACTACTGGCGCTGGTTCAGGAATAACCGCTACCTCTTCTGGCTCTGGTTCAACAACAGTAACGGGCGCTGGCTGTTCAATAACAGGAGCAGGTTTGTTGCCGGTAAACTGCCACGCAAAAACGATAGCTACAAGCACTAAAATTACAATAACAATAACCAGCCATGAAGGCTTTTTACTATTGTTTTGCACGCTGTCATCTGAAGATTGATTTAAGTTGTCCATATATACCTGTACTTATTGGTTGTGTTGCTAGTTAGCAATAATTAATTCTTGAAAATACTTTTCTTGTAAGTACCTAACGCTTTAAAACATGCAATTTTTTAAAAACAGTACACCTTGCTAAATAATTAACTTTCAAAATAAGTAACCCTATTACACCGCTAATACACCGTTAATTTATCCCGTTAAATGGCTATACACCTTACGCTGGCATAAGCAACGCTTTGTTATTTTGTGCTAACGTTTTTAAATATTGCCATACGGTATCTACCTGCGACAAACGTTTACTTTCAGGGTGCGTGACCAAATAAAAACTACGCACTAACTTAATGTCATTAGCACAAAGCTTAATTAAGCTTGTGTCTTGCTCAGCCATAAAACACGGTAAAATACCTATACCCAAGCCACTTTTTATCGCACTATATTGGCTAGTAATACTGGTGCTTTGAAAGCTAGGGGCAATGGCGCTATTTAACTCGGCTAAATATGACAATTGTTCGGTAAATAAAAGGTTGTCAACATAACTAACCCACTGATACTGATGAAGTTGGTTAATATCAACCTTACCCCCTACCCCCTTAAGATAGCTTGTATGACCATATAATTGCAACTGATAGTCACAAAGTTTAACAATTATTGTTGAGGTGCTTTTGGGTTTTTCAACCGAGATAGCAATGTCTGCTTCATTACGGCTTATTTTTACATCGCGCGAAAAATGTATTAGCTCTATTTGAATGTTGGGAAAGTGTTGTTGCAGTTGACCTAAGTTAGGGGCAATAAAAAAACTCCCCAAAGCGTCAGTAACACCAATACGCACTCGGCCGCTATTTACATATTGTTGCGCTTTAATTTCATGCCATGCTTGGTCTGCGTCAAGCTCCATGCGCCGGGCATATTGTAATAATTTAGTGCCGTCGTGCGTTAACACATGGCCGTCAAGGGTGCGCTCAAACAACTTGGTGGCTAAGCTTTGCTCTAGTTTATGTAGACGGCGCGACAAGGTTGAAGCGTCTAGGGTTAAACGCTTAGCAGCAATAGACAAGCGTTCACTGCGCGCCACTTCTAAAAAGAGTTTTATATCATGCCAGTTCATTGCCAATACCCAGTTGCAGTTGCGCTTGTTTGTCTAGCAGCTTAAACAAGCCATTAAGTGTGTTATCTTACAGCAAAACCAGACACTTGTAAAAATGCAACAGTCGTTGCTCTTTTGCTTATTGCTCAACCCCTGCTAAAAGACTACTTTAGTGTTATCACGGCGATAGCAGCGCTAAGCCATATTAATAAAGCGCTAAGCCAACAAACAACCGCAAGCTAACTCAATAAAACAAAGGCTATTATGACCATTAAAGACATTCCATTGATCATCAATGGTGAAAAAATTCGCTCTACTACCAACACGTGGTTAGATGTGTTAAACCCAGCAACGCAAGAAGTTGTTGCCCGTGTGCCTATGGCAACAAAAGCCGAAGTTAACGCCGCAGTGGCCAGCGCTGCACAGGCATTTACAACTTGGTCAAAGGTTTCATTAACCAACCGTATGCGCATTATGCTTAATTTTCAGCAATTGGTGCGAGAAAACACCCAAGCCTTAGCTGAATTAGTCACGCTAGAGCACGGTAAAACCCTACCCGACGCTGAAGGCGAAGTTGGCCGATCATTAGAAGCCATTGAAAATGCTTGTTCAATTACCCGATTACAATTGGGCGAAATGGCCAATAACGCAGCAACCGAGGTAGACACCTACACATTGAACAAACCCATTGGTGTTGGCTTAGGCATTACCGCCTTCAATTTTCCGTTAATGCTACCCTCGTTTATGTTTCCCCCAGCAATAGCCTGTGGCAACACCTTTATTTTAAAGCCGTCAGAGCAAGCCCCTTCGTCTACAATACTGCTGGTTGAATTAGCCTTAAAAGCGGGTATTCCTGCGGGGGTATTAAATGTAGTGCATGGCGGGCCCGACGTCGTCAACCAATTAATTGAAGCCGATGCGGTAAAAGCGGTGTCATTTATTGGCTCAACCCAGGTGGGTACTCAGGTTTATAATCATGCAAGTAAATTTGGCAAACGAGCCCAAGCCATGATGGGCGCTAAAAACCACATGGTTATTATGCCAGACGCAAATAAAGACCGAGCAATTAATGATTTACTCGGCTCTGCTTTTGGCGCTGCCGGACAACGCTGCATGGCAAACCCGGTCACTATTTTAGTGGGTGAAGCGCGCCAGTGGTTACCTGAAATTGTGGCACGGGCAAAGCAAATGAAAATAGGCCCAGGCACACAGCGCGATGCTGACTTAGGCCCTGTGGTATCGCCGCAAGCAAAAGCACGTATTATTAACCTACTCGACTCAGGCGTTGCACAAGGGGCAACCTTGCTGCTAGACGGCAGAAATTGCCAAGTAGACGGTTACCCCCACGGTAACTTTGTTGGGCCAAGCCTGTTTACTAATGTAACAACCGACATGGATATTTACACTCAAGAGATTTTTGGCCCTGCGCTGTGTGTATTAGAAGCCGACACCTTAGAAGACGCCATTAACATCATTAATGCCAACCCCAACGGTAACGGCACGTCAATTTTCACTGCGTCTGGTTGGCATGCTAGAAAATTTGAAAACGAGGTAGACGTAGGCCAAGTGGGTATTAATGTACCTATTCCGGTACCCGTAGCCTATTTTAGCTTTACTGGCTCACGCGGCTCTAAACTGGGTGACCTTGGCCCTAATGGTAAACAAGTAATCAGCTTTTGGACTTATACTAAATCGGTCACCGCCCGCTGGTTTGAGCCTGATCATCAAGATGGCAATAACATTCACTCAACCATTAGCATGAAGTAACAAGTTGCATAACGCGTAGCAACTGTTACGCGTTATGCGCGATTATTTGTGCTTAGCAACGCCTTGTTGCTGTAAAACGCCTTGTTGCTGTAAAAAGTGCTGATAATTTTCAAGCGCATCAACATTACCGGTAATACGCTGGCAAACGCCTTTTTGGTATTGAAAATTAAACACATCAAACCATAAATCAAGTAACTGCGCATTGTGTTGCTCCCCAGCCATATCAAGCACCCTAGCGGCAACTTCCGCGGTTGAAAACTGATGCGCTAATTGCGTTTTTCTTACCGTATAGCGCGAGTCATCCCCCACTGGCGACATTTTACTCCCGTCTAAAGCCATAGCAGCAGTTTTGTTAGCAATGGCTTGTTTTAGGTCAAATGAGACAATAGGAAACTTATCTAAATAAGGGCTTTTACGAAACATTTTTTTAGCCTCACGCCAACTACCGTCAAGCATAATAAACAACGGCCTTTTGCCTGCATTACAAACCACCTGCTGGGTAAACACTGGGCGGCTATTGTCAGTATACTCTTTGGGAAACACCACAAAAGGTTGCCATTGCTCATCGGCCAACAACGCCAGCAACTCGTCATTTTTAGTCGTTCTAGACCATAAAAAAGCAAACGTGTCTGGAATTAAATCAGCAATTAACTTACCGGTATTACTCGGTTTTAACACTTCTGTGTCATACATTAAAAGCAAAAAACCCGCGTTAGTCACCACGGTATTTTTTTCAGGCGCAATAGCACAAATACAATGCTGCTGCGCCAAACGGCAAAGTTCACAACGCCGCACCCGCTGCCCCCGCGATTTATACGTTGTTGTACAAAGGCTTTTTCTATATTGATGTAATTGATGAACAGCGTGCATAGCAAAATTGAATAAAATAAAAGGCGGCCAATGATACCACCACCAAGCCACAGAGCCCAGCGTTGTCATTCGGTTAGCACCCGCTCCCGTCATTCCGTTGGTCTCCCCGCCTCGTCATTCCGTAGGTCTCTTAATACGGAATCTCATGTCTTTGTTGTAAAGGGTTAAATGTAAAGCGTTAAGAGCAAAAACCTAGATCCTGAATCAAGTTCAGGAAGACGAGAAAAAGAGGCAAAAACCTAGATCCTGAATCGAGTTCAGGAAGACGATAAATGCGCCACCTCGTCATGCCGTTGATCACCCCACCCCCGTCATTCCGTAGGTCTCTTAATACGGAATCTCATGTCTTTGTTGTAAAGGGTAAAGAGTAAAAAGTAAAACGTTAAGGGCAAAACCTAGATCCTGAATCGAGTTCAGGAAGACGAGAAAAAGCGACAAAACCCAGATCCTGAATCGAGTTCAGGAAGACCCGGTGAGCACTAACCCATTAAAAATTAAACATTAAAAGTTCAAAATTAACCATTATCAAACCCAGATCCTGAATCGAGTTCAGGAAGACGAGAAAAAGCGGCAAAACCCAGCTCCTGAATCGAGTTCAGGAAGACGCGGTGAGCACTAACCCATTAAAAATTAAACATTTAAAATTCAACATTACCCCCCACCCCGTCATTCCGTAGGTCTCCCCGGCTCGTCATTCCGTAGGTCTCTTAATACGGAATCTCATGTCTTTGTTGTAAAGAGCTTTGTTGTAAAGGGTAAAGCGTCAAGGGCAAAAAACCTAGATCCTGAATCGAGTTCAGGAAGACGAGAAAAAGCGACAAAACCTAGATCCTGAATCGAGTTCAGGAAGACGGCATAAAACGAAACGACAAAACCCAGAACCTGAATCGAGTTCAGGAAGACGCGGTAAACACTAACCATTAAACATTCAAAACTCAACACGCTACCTAATAAACTGAGAGTGCTAATTCTTAATTAAGTATACGTTTAATTAAATTAATCATTGGTTCATAATTACCTACGTGAACATTCTTAGATGTTTCCATATTTTCCCATGAATGCACAGACGCCCAGTTCAAAGAGAAACCGTGCTTCTTTGCTAAGAGAGATATAAATATGCGTTGTGTTCTTCCATTCCCTTCAGGGAAAGGGTGATATATATTCAATATACCTAAACACCGTGCCAATTTTTCAGCTAAGTAATCTTTTTCAGGACTGATAAGATCAACGACTTCCTTTACCCTGGCAAACACAGTTGCTTCATATTTAGGTAAATCTTCAGGAGGAGTAAATTCATCACCATTCTTTCTCATTGGATAAGATCTGGTTTTCCCTGCCCATGTGTATAGATCATTAAATAAATAATAATGTATACGTTTGAGTTTATAGAGATTGAACTCTTCAGGTAATAATGATGGATCTTCGATTAACAAGTATTCGTATATAGTAGAGAAACCAGCTTCCAATTCTCTTAACTTTTTTAAATCAGTAATACCTTTGCGATTAACAAAGGTATTTGTATTCGGATAATAATCAGGCTCTACACTATCAGGAAATAGATCATTAACCACGTAAAATAGCTAAAATATAATCGGTAGTGATTGTAGGATCAGTTAGCGCTCTAGTTAGAAGCTCTTTAATCTCATCAGATAGGGACAAAGACTCTAACCTAATGTTAGCTAAAGCTTGCTGTAATGTATTTGAATTTGTAATAGGCATAAAGCCTCCTTATAAATTAACAATGACAGTATAATCGATCTCTAATGTAAGGTAAAACTAATTAATAACGCACTGATATTTACTAGGGAAAGATAGTAGGTGCTAGGAAGAGCAAAACCCTAGGTCCTGAATCAAGTTCAGGAAGACGAGAAAAAGCGACAAAACCCAGATCCTGAATCGAGTTCAGGAAGACGCGGTGAGCACTAACCCATTTAAAATTAAACATTACCACCCCTGCCCCGTCATTCCGTTGATCACCCCCGGCTCGTCATTCCGTAGGTCTCTTAATACGGAATCTAATGGCTTTGTTTGAAACATTTAAGCAAAAGCCCAGATCCTGAATCGAGTTCAGGAAGACGAGAAAAAGCGACAAAAACCAGATCCTGAATCGAGTTCAGGAAGACGAGAAAAAGCGACAAAAACCTAGATCCTGAATCAAGTTCAGGAAGACGAGAAAAAGCGACAAAACCTAGCTACTGAATCAAGTTCAGGAAGACGCGGTGAGCACTAACCCATTAAAAATTAAACATTTAAAATTCAACATTACCCCCCGCCCTTGAAGTTAACGCACCATTGGGGTATCTTCCCGTTGATTTATATACTTAAAAAGGAATTCATAATGAAAAAAACTCTATTAACACTTGCACTGCTTACCTCAACGTCAACAATGGCGGCAAATACCATCGACATGTCAAGCTTCTATGCCGGTGGTGGTGTACATCGCACAACCGTATCAGGCGCTTCAGGTATTGGCGTGCAAGCGTTTGCTGGTTACAACCTTGACAAACACTTCAAATTTCATGACCAATTAGACCTAGCTGTTGAGCTTGGTTATTCAACCGTATCAATTGACTATGGTTATTTCGGCAGTAGAAAAATTAAAGGCGATGTAAACGGTTTGTGGACTACCGCTGTTGCAGGTTATGAGCTTACCGACAATATCAAAGCCCTTGCACGCGTAGGTATTGACCTAGGTGACGACGACGGCGTTATGATAGGTGGCGGTGCTGAATACAGCTTTAACAGTAAAATTGCACTAAGAGCTGAATATGTAATCCGTCCAGACACAAATGCCTTACAAGTAAACGCTATTTATAGGTTCTAAGACTAGGATCTAGGTACTAGGTACTAGGTGCTAGGTGCTAGGTGCTAGGTGCTAGGAAAACCAAACCCTAGCGCCTAGCTACTGAATCAAGTTCAGGAAGACGCGGTGAGCACTAACCCATTAAAAATTAAACATTTAAAATTCAACATTACCCCCCACCCCGTCATTCCGTAGGTCTCTTAATACGGAATCTAATGTCTTTGTTTGAAACATTTAAGCAAAAGCCCAGATCCTGAATCGAGTTCAGGAAGACGAGAAAAAGCGACAAAAACCCAGATCCTGAATCAAGTTCAGGAAGACGCGGTGAGCACTAACCCATTAAAAATTAACCATTTAAAATTCAACATTACCCCCCACCCCGTCATTCCGTAGGTCTCTTAATACGGAATCTCGTTTCTTTGTTTGAAACATTTAAGCAAAAGCCCAGATCCTGAATCGAGTTCAGGAAGACGAGAAAAAGCGACAAAAACCAGATCCTGAATCGAGTTCAGGAAGACGAGAAAAAGCGACAAAAACCTAGATCCTGAATCGAGTTCAGGAAGACGAGAAAAAGCGACAAAAACCCAGATCCTGAATCGAGTTCAGGAAGACGCGGTGAGCACTAACCCATTAAAAATTAAACATTTAAAATTCAACATTACCCCCCGCCCCGTCATTCCGTAGGTCTCTTAATACGGAATCTCATGGCTTTGTTTGAAACATTTAAGCAAAAGCCCAGATCCTGAATCGAGTTCAGGAAGACGAGAAAAAGCGACAAAAACCTAGATCCTGAATCAAGTTCAGGAAGACGAGAAAAAGCGACAAAAAACCAGATCCTGAATCGAGTTCAGTAAGACGAGAAAAAGCGACAAAAACCCAGATCCTGAATCAAGTTCAGGAAGACGAGAAAAAGCGACAAAAAACCAGATCCTGAATCGAGTTCAGGAAGACGAGAAAAAGCGACAAAAACCCAGATCCTGAATCAAGTTCAGAAAGACGCGGTGAGCACTAACCATTAAAAATTAAACATTTAAAATTCAACATTACCAAGCCCAGCTCCTGAATCGAGTTCAGGAAGACGCGGTGAGCACTAACCCATTCAACATTAAAAATTTAACATTCACAATTATCACTTAGTCGCTACCAAACAAGTCTCTGGTATATACCTTATCTACAACATCATTTAACTCGTCAACCATGCGGTTTGACACTATCACATCAGACATGGCTTTAAATTCAGTTAACTCTTTAATCACTCTAGAATTGAAAAAATCATCTTCTTCAATCACGGGTTCAAAAACAACAACTTCAATACCTTTACCTTTAATACGCTTCATAATGCCTTGAATTGAAGACGCTCTAAAGTTGTCAGAACCTGATTTCATAATTAAGCGATAGATACCCACAATTTTAGGGTTTTTCTTTATAATTGAATCAGCAATAAAGTCTTTACGGGTGCTGTTAGCGTCAACAATAGCGCTAATAATGTTATTAGGCACGTTTTGATAATTAGCACGTAATTGCTTTGTGTCTTTGGGTAAACAATAACCACCATAACCAAACGATGGGTTGTTGTAATGGTCACCAATACGCGGGTCTAAACTTACCCCTTCAATAATATGGCGTGAGTCTAAACCATGCACTTCAGCATACGAGTCTAGCTCATTAAAGTAAGCAACGCGCATGGCTAAATAGGTATTTGAAAACAGCTTCACCGCTTCTGCTTCGGTAGAGCGAACAAATAACACGTCAATGTTGTCTTTAATTGCGCCCTGCACTAATAAATTAGCAAATACACGAGCACGTTCAGAGTCTTCGCCCACAATAATGCGTGAAGGATAAAGGTTGTCGTGCAACGCCCTTCCTTCACGTAAAAATTCAGGTGAAAATATTAAGCCTTCACAACCAAGCTCTTCACGAATACGCGCGGTATACCCCACCGGCACCGTTGATTTAATCACCATAACCGCCGCGGGGTTAATGGCCATTACATCACGAATTACCGCCTCAACAGAATGCGTATTAAAATAATTGGTTTCAGGGTCGTAATCGGTTGGCGTAGCAATAATAACGTAATCAGCATTGGCGTAAGCCGCTTGTTTGTCTAACGTGGCGGAAAAGTTTAATATTTTATTTTGTAAAAAGTCTGATATTTCCACATCAGCAATGGGTGACACTTTACGATTAAGCAGCTCTATTTTTTCAGGGATAATATCTACCGCGACAACTTCATTGTGTTGCGCTAATAACATAGCATTTGAAAGCCCTACATAACCTGTACCGGCGATAGCTATTTTCATAAATCCATCTCTATTATTTGTTGTTTATTACTGTGTTTTTGTTTGTCAGTGTTCTGTTATTGCGTTCTTCATCTTTCCGTTGATGTCCCAGCGCCGTCATTCCGTTGCTCACTTAATACGGAATCTAATGGCTCAAACCCCTAGATCCTGAATCGAGTTCAGGAAGACGACAAGTGCGCCACCTCGTCATTCCGTAGGTCACCCCGCTCTGTCATGCCGTTGTCTCCCCGATTCCGTCATTCCGTAGGTCGCTTAATACGGAATCTCATGTCTTTGTTGTAAAGGGTTAAGAGTAAAGCGTTAAGAGCAAAAACCTAGGTCCTGAATCAAGTTCAGGAAGACGACAAGTGCGCCACCTCGTCATTCCGTAGGTCACCCCGCCCCGTCATTCCGTAGGTCGCTTAATACGGAATCTCGTTTCTTTGTTGTAAAGCGTTAAGGGCAAAAACCTAGGTCCTGAATCAAGTTCAGGAAGACGAGTAAAGCTACCAATTAAACATTCACAATTCAAAATTAACCATTATCAAAACCCAGGTCCTGAATCGAGTTCAGGAAGGCGCGATGAGCACTAACCATTAAAAATTAAACATTTAAAATTCAACATTACCACCCCCCCAACACCGTCATTCCGTAGGTCTCTTCATACGGAATCTATTTCTTACTAGCTAAGGTCAATACCTGTTGAAGCACTTGAACTGTCTTCTCAATTTCGCTTTGCGTAAGTGTAGGATGCACTAAAAACATTACACTGGTTTCACCTAGTTCTACCGCATTAGGTAAACGCTTTTCAGGTCTAAAATCAGTTTTATCAAATGCCTTTTCTAAATACACTTCAGAGCAGCTGCCTTGAAAACACGGGACGCCGTTAGCGACTATTTCATTCACAATGCGATCGCGATCCCAACCATCCGCTAACAACTCAGGTTTAATAAACATGTAATGTTTGTATTCTGCATGTTCGCTGTATTCGGGTACTTCTACCAAACGAATTAAATCAAACCCTTTAGCGGCTAAATCTAATTGCTGAGCATTCGCTTGACGTTTTGACGTCCATTCTGGCATGCGTTTAATTTGAATACGACCGATAGCTGCTTGCATTTCGGTTAAGCGCCAGTTAGTACCAAATGATTCATGTAACCACCTAAAACCTGGTGGATGTTCTTTGTGGTAAATAGCATCGTAAGATTTACCATGGTCTTTATAACTCCACATGGTTTTCCATAGTGTTTCATCACTAGTAGTTACCATACCGCCTTCTCCGCCTGTGGTCATAATTTTATCTTGGCAAAAACTCCAAGCACCCACATGGCCAATTGAACCAACACTTTTTCCTTTATATTTTGCGCCATGGGCTTGTGCACAATCTTCTATTACATAAAAACCATGCTTTTCACTCAGCGCCATAATGGCATCCATTTCAGCAGACATACCCGCTAAATGCACAACAATAACGGCTTTAGTCTTTTCAGTTAATACTGCGGCAATACTTTCTGCGGTAATGTTTTGACTATTTAAATCAACATCAGCAAATACCGGTTTTGCACCGGCAGTAACAATGCTAGAAGCCGACGCTAAAAAGGTACGTGGCGTGGTAATCACTTCATCACCTGCCCCTATATTCATTGCTTTTAAGGCAACATCAAGGGCAAGTGTCCCGTTACTTAAAGCAACGGCATATTTACTGCCAGTATAAGTGGCAAATTCTTTTTCAAATTCACGCCCTTCTTGGCCTGTCCAGTAATTTACTTTATTAGATAATAAAACGTTTTGTACGGCATCAGCTTCTTCTTGAGTGAAACTAGGCCAGGGAGAAAATGGGGTATTAAGCATGTTAATCCTTTACAACTTTTGCAGGTACACCAACCACGGTTACACCTGCTGAGATATCATTTACAACGACACTGCCCGCACCTATAAGTACATCAGCGCCAATATTTATTAATTGACGAACACTTGAACCAATACCTACCCAAGTGCGTTCACCAATGCTACTACCACCCGCTAAAGCGGCATTAGGGCACACATGAACAAAATCGGCAAGTTTACAGTCGTGTTCTACCACGGCATTAGAGTTAATAATACAGCTTTCGCCAATAGAAGAAAAAGCATTAATAACCGCGCCAGCCATTACAACACTGCCATGTTTTATTTGAGCATATTTGCTAACACTTGCCGTAGGATGAATTAATGTAGGAGTACTTATATCTGCTTGCTGTAATTTAGCCGTGATAGCTTGACGAATATTAGCGTTACCTATGGCAACAACAGCACCATCAAAGTTTGCTTTGTTTATCATTAATTCATTAAAAGTTCCTGCAACAAGCCAATGTTCTACCGTAGAAACTTTTGGATAAGCATCGTCAAAAAAGGTCACTTGATAACCAAGTATTTCTGCAAGTTCGGCAATAACTTTACCGTGACCACTAGCACCAATAACTGCGAGTTTTTTATTCACTTGGTGTACCCTTGAATGGCTCAATAGTTACATGACCATCAGCGCTAATACCTTCACGGACAAACACTTTTTTTACCGTTAACAATAAAATTTTAAAATCTAACCATAAACTTTGATTATCTACATACCAAACATCAAATTTAAATTTGTCTTCCCAGCTAATTGCGTTACGGCCATTAACTTGCGCCCAACCAGTAATACCTGGACGTACATTATGACGGCGTGCTTGTTCTTTATTGTAAAGCGGTAAGTATTGAACGAGTAACGGACGAGGTCCCACTAAACTCATATCGCCTTTAATAACATTAAACAACCCTGGTAACTCATCCAAGCTTGCTGAGCGTAAAAAACCACCAAAAGCAGTCATTCGTTGATCGTCTGGTAATTGAACACCATTTTTATCAACCGCATCAAGCATGGAACGAAATTTCATCATTTTAAAGGTTTTACCATTAAGCCCTGGGCGTTCTTGGGTAAACAAAATAGGTGAGCCTAATTTTAAACGAACTAATATCGCGGTAATAATAATTACAGGTAATAATATTAAAAACGCCAATAAGCTAACGATAAGATCAAAAATACGTTTCATTATTTTACACCTGTAACCCAAGTAACCCACTTATCAGCTAGGTTATGTCGTTTAAAATCACGTTTAGCTAAGTCTTGCGCTCTTTGACCCATAGCTGGTAATAATTGTTTATTATCAGCTGCATTTTCTAATGCATCAGCAAAAGCTTTTGCATTATCTGGATCAATGGCATAACCACATTCGTTATCATTAATCATACCTGCTAACCAACCTGGGTAATTATTTAAAACAGGTAAGCCTGCAGAGATATAATCAAAAAATTTATTCGGCGATGTACCATAATAAAAAGCAGGTATATTCGCCAATAATTGCATACCAATATCAGCACCCTTCATTAGCTCAGCTAATTTACTTTTATTCACAGGAGGGTGGAAAATAACATTATCAAGATCTTCAAGTTTAGCTCTTGCTTGCAAGCTCTCTTTTAACTTACCTTGTCCTACTAAAACCAACTTTACATCATCCCTACCACGAATTTTAAGCTCTTTAGCAGCATTTAGTGCTGCATCTAATCCATTAGCTTGACCATGTGTACCAGTGAATACTGCCATTAAATCAGTATCAGCTACTCCATCAGGTCGCCACGGTGTAACATCTTCTGCAAATATATTTAAATCACAACCATTAGGTACAATTTCAACTTTACTTGCTTTTACACCACGCTTTTTAATTCCTTCAACAATACCGGGTGACAAACCAATACAGCGATGGGCTGAACGATATGAGCACCATTCCAACGCTGACATAGCAGCTAACACTAAAGGGTTTTTAATAACGCCCATCGCTTTTGGCAATTCTGGCCATAAATCTCGTACTTCAAAAACAAATGGTTTACCCCTTAACCAACGAGCAAAAATACCAGGTATACCTGCAGTTAGAGGAGTTGTCGTTGCAAAAACCACATCATATTTATATGTTAGTGCGATACCAATACTTTTAAGCGCAAACTTTAAAAAAGTTCCTGCTCGCTTGATTAACCCATCAGCATTAGAATAAGCTAAATCAAATTCAATAATATGAATACCATCAACTATTCCTTCTCGGCGACCTTTTACAAACTCTGGAGATAAACCTGTTTCACCACCACCATAACTACCACAGACCATAGTAACCTGATGCCCATGTTTTAATAAACGCTGCGCCATTTCGTATGAACGAATACCTGTAGAGCCGCTAGGAGTAGAGAAATGCTGGTGAAAATATAAAACATGCATAATTAAAATTGTACTTCCGTGGTAAGTGTTCCAGACTTGTTAACTTCTATTTCAAGTACTGGTATTTCTGATTCTTGGTAATAATAACGAGACTCAAAACCTTTAATTAGTTCTATACGCTTAATACTAATATCTGCTGAAACATTAATACGACATAACTCACTAACAAGAGTATTATCAACTAATGTCCAGTTAGCGGGAGCCAGTCTGTATCGCAATATAGCTTTTTGTTTAAAGCCAGTAATTGTATCTGTTATTGTTAATAGATTCGGCTGTAAAGAAACATCACGTATATGCTCACAACCAAAGCGATCTTTATAGCCAGCAGCAATTTCTTGTTTATCACCTGATATTTCAAGTGGCTTTTTACTAGTTGTTTTTAACCAGTCGCCCAATAAAAATCGGCTTAACCGAGGCATTTGATCGTGTGAATCAAATTCAATAGTATTATGGCTTTTTACACCACCATAATAATCAATATATTTTTGACCTGCATTATAGCTAAATGTCCCGCCATCCCTAAATATATTTTGACCATTCAGCCAAAAATCAACATGTAATGCGTCACATTGGCTTGGTCTAAATTTAAATTTTGGATAATTAAAATATAACGTTGCATTAGAAGCAGTTATAAAAGTATAACCACTATCAACAAAATCTATTGAAGCTTTATTAGTAAGGCTCTTAGTAGGTGTTTTCAGTACTAACCATTTCAGTGGTACATTAAAGTCACCAGCAAAGTCATATGCGACTTTATCATGAAACAATACACTTGCGAGCTGAACACTAGGTCTAAAGTCTCTATAGTCAGTACCCGTTAGAGGAATTAAACGCGCGCCATCATTAGCACCAAGGTTTGGAGCATCACCTGTAATACTATCAGTAAAATAGAATAGCCAATTAGTCGCGGCTTTTAGTTTTCTATATAATTGTTGACTAAATAATCTTAACTTATGCTTTTGTCGCCAAACTTCAACTAGGCTGTAAGTATCTAACATAACTCGATGATAAGTTACTGAATACTGGCTAAAACCACCATCATCTTCAATTAACTTTTTAGCCCTATTTTCAAGCCACTTTAAGCCTTGCTTCTTCCATTTAGCACCATCCTTGTCGCCATTTAACTCAAGCCAAGAACCACCAATATAAAGTGCCGCAGCTTCTGAGGTACCATGGTTATTATCTTGAGCAACTGCATACATAATTGTTGGCGATATACGTTTCAAATGCGCTTTTATGAGACTCAGTAATGCGGGGCTAGTGGCTTGTGTTTGCTGTAACAAAAACGACGCTAATGCCAAATGCATAACCCTAATAGAAGCTTCTTGCCCGCACTTCCAATTAACACCATTATAAGTAGGATTTTTATCAACCCAATCAGCTAGCCAAGTATTAATATTAACAAGACCATCTTTATCACCACTAACTGCTTGTTGAGCAAAACCAATCAACCAATCAAATCGTGAAGCTTCCCATACGCCTTTAATATCACCCAACTGGTTATTAAAGTCGCCTATCAAATACCAAGGTTTATCTGAAGGAGCTAACTCACCATTCAAACAGCTTTCATGCCAATTAGGCAACGCTAAATCGGCCTTTTCAAGACCAAAGTATGTATGTTTATTAACCCACTGTAAATTAACTTTAGAATTGACTAAAGCACCATGATAAGGAGTAAAGAAATCACCTGACTGAATATCACTCTTAATCGTTTTCACTTTATTAAGACCAATTTTCAAACCTAACTGATATAAAAAGACTCGAATTAGGTTTGGCAAACCTAATTCGAGTGCTGTTTTTAGTTTAATTAAACTCATTTTTGAACGCGCAACTGCTCTGCAATATCAATAGTTATTTTGGCAACTTCAAATAATTCATTCGCTGGTATTGGTGCTTCATCACCTTGTTTTACTGAATTAATGAAAGCAGCAGAACAAGCATTTTGACCCTTATCTTGCTTCCACAAATTAAGCTTTTTAAATCCTTTCCAACCAAAACCTTTTAATTTAATAAAGTTATCTAACTGCAAAGTACCGCCTGCAGCAAATACTTCTACACGCTCTTTAGGGAAACTAGCTGCACCATTTGCTAAATAATGAATAGTGCCAAATGAACCATCAGCAAAGCCAAGAATAATAGCAGCTTTATCTTCTGTTACCTCTACAGTATCGGTATCACCCATTCTACGAGCTTGTACACTAACTATTTCACTACCTGCAAGGTAACGCATTAAATCAATAAAGTGACAGGCTTCACCAATAATACGACCACCGCCTGCGTTAATATCTTGTGTCCAGTGATCTGCAGGTATATTTCCTGCATTCATCGTCATAATAAAAGACTTGGGTTCCTTGATTGGATCCAGTAGTTCTTTCATTTTTTGGATTTGTGGAGAGAAACGACGGTTAAAACCTACCATCAATTTAAGCGCTTTCTCAGCTTTGATCGCTTCTTCATAAGCAGCTTCAACAGCGTCTAATTCTTCATGCGTTATAGCTAACGGTTTTTCAACAAAAACATTTTTACCCGCTTTTAACGCTTGTTGAACAAAGTAAGCGTGGCTATTGTGTTGTGTAACAATCGCAATGGTATTAATACTCGGGTTTTCAATCATGGCCTGAGTATCAGTGGTAGCTTCAGCAAAGCCAGCCTTTTCACCATGCGTAACACCGTTAATGCCACCAGAGGTAGAAATACTATGGAACTGTGCACCAGCCTCTTTAAAAGCTGGAATTAGCATACGCGAGGCATAATTACCTGCCCCAATAAAACCGACAACAGGCTTATTTGCCTGATAATTTGGTGTAGCCGTTAATTTAATCGTTTTTTCATGACGACTTGTTACATCAGATCCAAACTGCAATAAAATACCTAAGGCACTTTTATCAGTGGTCAATAAATCATAAGCGTCACTCGCATTTTCAAATTTAAAACGATGGGTAATGAGTGGTTTAACATTTATTTGGCCGCCCGACATCATATCGAGTATGGCTTCAAAATTTCGCTGCTCTGTCCAACGAACAAAGGCTAATGGATAATCATTGCCTTGCTCTTCATAGCTAGGATCATAACGACCGGGGCCATAAGAACATGAAACTTGAAAAGTTAATTCTTTTTCATAAAAATCTGCTCGGCTCAGCTCTAAACCAATCACACCAACTAAAATAATACGGCCTCGTTTACGGCTCATTCTAGCTGCTTGAGTAACTGGATCATTAGACTTAGTTGATGCTGTAATAATAACGCCATCAACACCAACACCTCGACTAAATGCCATACCTGCAGCAACAGGATCTTCACCTTTACCTGGATTACAAGTTTCTGCGCCAAACTGCTTTGCTAAATCAAGTTTAGATTGATCAAAATCAATGGCTAATACTCGACAACCTTGTGCTCTAAGCATTTGAACTGTTAATAAACCAATTAAACCAACACCTGTTACAACAAAACATTCACCCATAGTAGGGTTAGCTAAACGAATACCTTGTAAGCCGATACTCGCAACAACGGTAAATGATGCTTCTTCATCACTCACGTTATCTGGAATTTTAGCCACTAAGTTCTTAGCAACACGCACTACGTCTGCATGTGGGCCATTTGATACAACACGATCGCCAACTTTAAAACTTTCTGAACCTTTGCCTACACTTTCAACAACACCAACATTGCAATAACCTAATGGTAATGGTTGAGCTAACTTTGACTTAACGGCATCAATGGTGGTCATCACACCATCAGTTTGCATTTTCTCAAGCACCATTTTCACTTTATCTGGTTGTGCACGTGCTTTATCAATTAAGTTGGCTTTACCAAAGTCAACCAACATTCTTTCTGTACCAGCTGAAATTAGCGTAGTAGTGGTATTTATTAATACATTATTTTTTGTGATTTGCGGGGCTGGGGCTTCAACAATGGCCGAGCCTCCTTTAGCCATGTCTTGGAGTATTTGTTTCATTTATATCTCATTTATTATTTTAAACAATGCATCATTATTTTCATATGAATACAACATACACTCATCTGGTCGAAACGCGGTCTCTGATGCTATTACTTTACAACCAAAATATATCGCTTCTCTAACACTAACACTATCGCCATCATAAGGTGTTAATCGCAAAAAAATAGGGCTAAATTTAAATAGAGGCCATAACTCTTTTTGGCCAGTTAATAGAAAGAGTCTATTTTCTTTAAGTAAAACATCCATATTCTTTTTTGTAGTATCTGAAAAAGATTCCGGCTGATAAACTCCAATAGCCAATAATAAATTCATACTTTTATTTTTCATTGCTGCCGTTATAGATGTTTCGAGCCCATAAAGATCTGTATTACCATATTCTACATATTTCCATGCAGAATTAATAAAAACGTTATTATGGTTCATAAAATCAACAAGCCCCGGAGGATATGATTTTAAAATCATACCCTCCTTGCTTTCATCTGGAGGTATAAAAGGGGATATAACTTCAGTCTTGATGCCAGGTGAGTAAAAGTTCGCGAGCTGCTTATTAACAACATTTACTCGCTTACAGTATTTCAAAATGAATAATAGATAGCGCTTTTTCATGCCTGAATAATGACGTGATGCATTGTGGTCTATGAATACAGTTCGTGATATTTTTCCTGTTAAGAGCATAATCAGAACTACATAAAAATTTAAACTATTGACTTCGTATAAGTCACTTTTATCAAAAAGAAGTCTGATGATGAATGCTTTTTTAGATAGATCTATCTTGTTGGTATTAGAAAAAGAAAGTAAATAACTGTACCGTCTTTTTGTATAAATACTCACACCACCTATAGGCGGTGGGAAACGACCAACAATACACCGAATAGTCATGTGGGACTCCCGTTAATGCTTAACTAGCAATTTAATTAAAAAAATATGCTTTAATAGTTTTATGAGATCTATAGTCGCACCAGATGAAATAGCTCGAAGTAAAAGAATAAACAGAGAAGAAATATCTTTTCTAGATATATTCATTTGAATCTGAGTAAGAAGAATTGCACGCTTAACAACTTTATCATTTAAAAAGGTAGTATTTTCTAAAAGTTTTATTTTTTCACTATAAATTAATGCTCTATCTGCAGATGTGTTATTCCCATGTAAACGTGAGTATGAAAGTATATTATTTAAAACAATAATATTTTCATATTTGCTCATATATTTCAGAATCACATCATAATCTTCGAGTTTTGTATCAGGATTGTATCCTCCTAGGCTTTTTAACAACTGTGTATCCCAAACTAAATTTATTGCGGGGATGTTAGACCGAGAAAATAAAAAATCTTTTAAATTATAAGTTATATACCCATTTTCTTTTGAATATAACTCTTTTTTTATATCGAAATCCTGTTTAAAAGGAAGACTCATTGCACTCGTACATTTAAGGTTGCTTTTTAACATAAATGGAACTTGAATCATTAACTTATTAATACCCCAAATATCATCTGATGCAATAGCACAAAAAAATTTCCCTCGTGCTAACTTTAGCGCTAAGTTCAACGTGGAAGAAATACCCTCATTTTCTTTTATTAAAAATTTAAAGTTATATATTTTCTTTAATTTATTTATTTTAATAAAACCATTATCTGTTGAACCGTCATCTATAACAATCAACTCAAAATCTTTAAAGTCCTGCTGCATTATAGAATGTATGCAAGTTTCAATGAAATCAGAGTGATTAAAATATGGTACTACAATAGTAACCAATGGTTTCTCAATCATCACGCTGTACCTCTAAGGTTTTGCAACCAGCTAAGTAAATAAAAAATATTGCAGGTGTAATTATGTACGGTCTCTGATAAAGGGATAAGCAAAAGACACAACAAAAGACAATTAAATACCAAGATTTTTCCTTTTTATATGAAGAGATAAAAATATAGAAATGAAAAACAAAAAATATAATCACCCCCAATATACCAACATCATAAATAATAGACTTGTAAGACGAGCTCCCATCTAATACTTTAGTGGCAGAGTATACTCCTCTACCTAAAAAGATATCTTTACTATTTAAAAAGTTCTCATAAGCAACTTCGAAGCTATCACTTGTCCTATTATCCTGTATACCTGTATCACTAGAAAGTCTATTTGCAACAAAAGAATCAAAAAATGATGTATTAAAGATTAAGATAGAAAGCATTAATAACATTATAGAACTTTTAACTCCTGCTCTTAATATATTTAATAATAGCGCTGCTGTAACTATAATAAAAAATGCTAGGGACTGACTTAAAACCCCAGAAAGGAAAACAATAAGATTCATCCAATTCAATTTAAACTTTTTAATACAAAGTAATAATGCAGACAGTGTTCCCCAAAGTCCTGGCTCATTAAATGGCCCCATCAATCGACTAACACACCCCGAGCCCGTGCAATGAGTAGTAGCATTCATCCAGTTCGAAAAAACGTTACTATAGTATATTACATTATTACTTGCTTTTATTTCCTCGGTTGTTCTCAAAAAAATCATATTTTCGATTTTAATTAAACCAAAAAACAACAAAAACCAGGTGATCACCGAAAATAAAGCAAAAAAACAGAAGATATTATAAAAAAACAAAAAGGCTGAAACGATTATCTTATCTGGTAATAAAAGTAAAAAAAATGTCATAGAGGACAAAGCTACAAATAAAATTAAATAAGATATGTTACTAATATAAAAAAATAAAACAAAAATGCAATAAATCAACCAGCACGTATATATGTAGATTGCATGATTAAACCTAAATTCAACAAGATTTATTGAAAGTACTAATATTAATAAAAAACAGACGAGTTGAATGGCACCTGAACTTAACCAAATAAAAGAAGGAGAAAATAAAATGAGTATAAAAAACGCTAATATTTTCTCATATTGTAAAGAAAAAGACATAATGTACCAAAATAAAAAATAGTTAGTTTAACATGTAAACAATTAAGTTTTATCAAAAAAACAATTCTTCGTAAGAAAAAAGACTAAGACAAGGTATAGCAAATAATTAACTGCAAAAGCGTATGTAATGCCAATTATACCGTAGTTATTTGTAAATAATATTGCTAACAAAACAAAACTGCATGTTGCTAATATTTCTGAAATCATAAAAGATTTAGTCATAGCTTTAGCTAACATCACATAACTTAATAGCCATGATGTTATTTTAAGCACATCGCCAACTAACTGCCATAAAAACAACTCTCGCATTGGCTGAAAATCTTCACTGAAAAGTATTAATATTATAAAATCTTTTAAAGCAAACATACTAATGGCTAATAAGCTAACAACGGGTAATATTATCTTATAACCACGAAGTAGCTCTTCTCGTAATTCCCTTTTATTATTAATTTCAGAAAGCCGTGGTAAATAATAAATACTTAATGATGTGGTTATAACCATTAAATACATTGATGAAATATACCAAATGGCTTGCCAATAACCTGCTGCTTCCCAACCAAATGATTCGCCTAAATGATTTCGAATAATTAAATGTGAAACAGGCCCTAGAATAGCTGCAGTTATACTCATTAAGGCATACTTGCCAAGCTTACTTGCAAATATTTTATTAAATTTAGCTTTAAAGTGCTGTAATTTAATAACGGGATGGTTTCTTAATTTCCATAATACAAAAACAAATACTACAGACTGATTTGTAACAAGAGCAAGTAATGCGCCCTTTAAGCCAAAAAAGTAAATCAACGCCGTTGTAAATATTAAACTATAAATACTTTGTGTAATATTAATACCAATAAAGGTTGGCACTTCTTTCAAACCATTAACTATAGATAACAGCAGAGAATTTAATGTATAAAAAAGAATGGTGAAACCAAGTGTTATAAATATATAGCTATAGGCACTATCCTTTAAAAAATTAGTTGCTGCATAGCTTGAAAATATAATTAATAATAAACCAACAACTACTGAGCAGGTAACGCTTATTTTAAACGCTGTACTAAATAATATTGGTAGCTCTTCACTGTCTGCTCCGATTTCCGCTGTATATTTAGTAACGCCCGCATTTATAGCACCTTGCGAAGCTGTCATAGCCAATTGCAACATATTTTGAAATTGGCCAATTACAGCAAGTCCACTTGGCCCAATATATAATGCGACCGCTTTATTAATGACCAAGGCCGCTAACAACTTTACCACTGTTGCAATAAAGCTCATTAGTGAGGTTTTTATTAATGTCATTTGTAGTTATTGATTACTGAAATAATCTTTTCTACCGCTGAATTTTCAATTACTGGGCTAATAGGCAAACTCAATACTTGTTGATGTAGTTTTTCAGATAGAGGAAAAACATTATTGTTCCATTCTTTATATGCACCTTGTTTATGAGGCGCTGTAGGGTAATGAATTAACGTTTCTATACCATTATCTGCTAAATAACTTGCTAACTTTGCACGGCAGTCTGTTTTGATGACAAATAAGTGCCAAACATGGGAATTTATATCACCAACTACCGGTAGCTCAATTAATGGGTTATTAATCTCTGTTAGATATTTTTGTGCGACGGTTTGGCGAGCTTTTATCTCGTTATCAAGATGCTTTAACTTAACACTTAACATGGCAGCCTGAATTTCATCCATTCTGCTGTTTACACCTTTCAGTTTGTGCTCATAACGTTTAGCGGAACCATAATTACCTAACGCTTTAATTGTTTCAGCTAGCTCTTCATCATTGGTTGTCACAGCGCCGGCATCACCTAAAGCGCCTAAATTTTTACCCGGGTAAAAACTAAATGCACCAGCGTGCCCCCAACTACCAGCTTTTTTTCCATTGATAGCTGCGCCATGTGCTTGTGCGCAATCTTCTAATACCAACAAGTCATTTTCTTGCGCTATTTTCATAAGCGCTGGCATAGATGATATTTGACCGTAAAGGTGCACAGGTAATATCGCTCTAGTTTTTGGCGTGATTGCTTGTTTAACAGTATTTGGACATAGGTTAAATGTTGACTCATTAGGCTCAACTAATATAGGTGTTAAGTTGTTTTCGGTAATCGCTAATATAGATGCAATATAAGTATTAGCTTGAACGATCACTTCATCACCATCTTGGAGTTTTCCAAGCTCTTTCCATGCTCTAAGTGTTAACGTTAACGCATCTAAACCATTAGCAACGCCTACACAATAATCAGTAACACAATAGGCTGAAAATTCTTTTTCAAAGGTATTGAGTTCATTACCGTTCAAATACCAGCCCGAGTCGATGACTCTTGAACAGGCCGCTTTTAGCTCTTCTTGGTATTGAGCATTTATTTCTTGTAAATTTAAAAAGGGGATCATGTGTTTATCTCTTTTGCTGGATTACCAATCACCGTTGTGTGAGGGGCTACATTTTTAGTAACTACCGCTCCAGCGCCAACCATAGCGCCTTCGCCAATGGTTATTCCAGGTAAAATAGTCGCATTAGCACCAATAGAAGCATTTTTAGCGACTGAAGTTTTTAAAAAACTAGTCAGGTACTGCTTTGAACGAGGCTTTATATCATTGGTAAAGGTAACATTAGGGCCAATAAAAACATCGTCTTCTATCGTTATACCGTCCCATACTTGTACACCACTTTTAATAGTCACATTGTTACCAATAACAACATCATTTTCTATAAAACAATGCGAGCAAATATTACAGTTACTACCAATTACAGCACCGGCTAGCACAACGCAAAATTGCCAAATATTAGTTTGTTCGCCAATATTAACTGATTGCACGTCAGTCATTTTATGAATCATTTTTCACTGTCTCTATAAATTCATCATAGTTACGAATATAGTCTGATTCATCGTAGTGCTCACTCGCCAAAACAAGTAATACACAGTCATCACTAAAATCATGCATTTCTCGCCATACCATGTCTTCTATCAAAACACCTTTAGTGGCAGAGTCTAACCATACACTTTCTTTTGTATTCCCATCATCAAGGAACATTCGGCATTTACCTGTTATGCATACTGCTACTTGTTTTAACTGCTTATGTGCGTGAAAACCTCGCGCAACATCTTGCTCAGTACCAAAAATGTAATACACTCGTTTAATATCAAATGGTATGTTTTTGTTACTTTCAAGGGCGACTAATCCGCCTCGTTCATCACCTAAAGACGGAAAGTCAATTAACTTAATTAAGCTCATCGTTAATCCTTAATTATTTCTAATAAATACTGCCCGTAGCTATTTTTAATAAATGGTTGAGCTAATGTTTCTACTTGCTGTTTTGTTAACCAACCATTATTAAAACCAATTTCTTCTAAACACGCGATTTTGTAACCTTGGCGCTTTTCAATGGTTTCAACAAACTGCGCTGCTTCAAGCAAACTCTCGTGTGTGCCGGTATCTAGCCAGGCAAAACCACGGCCAAGCATTTCAACATTAAGCTTATTTTGCTTTAAATACATTTCATTAAGGCAAGTAATTTCTAATTCACCACGGTGAGAAGGCTCTACTTGTTTCGCTAATTCAACGACTGAGTTATCGTAAAAATATAGCCCTGTTACTGCATAATGTGACTTAGGTTTTGTTGGCTTTTCTTCTATCGAAATAGCTTTTTGGTTTTGGTCAAATTCAACCACGCCAAAACGTTCAGGATCTTTTACTTGATAGCCAAAGACCGTAGCACCGTTGCCGTTTTTCGCGTTTTCAACTGCATGTTTTAGCTTAGGGGTAAAACCTTGGCCATAAAATATATTATCGCCCAGCACTAAACATACATTGTCATTACCAATAAAGTCTTCGCCTAAAATAAAGGCTTGCGCTAAACCATCAGGGCTAGGTTGTACTGTGTAACTCAATTCAATACCAAACTGTGAACCGTCCCCTAATAAACGTTTAAATGAATCACTATCTTCAGGTGTAGTAATAATTAATATTTCACGAATACCCGCTAGCATTAACACTGACAACGGATAATAAATCATCGGCTTATCATAAATAGGTAATAACTGCTTTGAAACACCCATGGTTATGGGGTAAAGGCGCGTGCCTGAGCCGCCAGCCAACACAATACCCTTGGTATTGTTTAATGGTGAATTGTTAATGTTTAGTGTTGAATTACTGCTATTGGTTGTTGAGTTGGCCATATCCATACTTTTTGTTTTGTTTATATTTTAATTAAAAATTAATAACTTAAACTTAAACATTCTCCCCTAACTGTGAGGTTTTTACAATGCTGGTGAGTAACTTTGCTAGCTCGTTGCTTTCGTCTAACAAAGTTTCTACATACCGCTCTGTAGCGTCTAAATAATCTGTTTTAATGAGTAATTTAATCCAATATTGTGTTTCGCGTGCCTCTTTACTCGCAATACTCATTTTTGCGATAAAGTCAGCTTTACTCTGCCCTGCTTGTGCTTCATTAACATTTGCGCCAATTGAAGTACCTGAACGAAGTAACTGTTTTGATAATACAAATTCTTTATGTTCTTTAACTAAATACTTATACAGCTTCACAATACGAATAGAGAATTGGAAACTTTTATCTAGTATTGCATTTTGCTTTGACATATACGCTCCTTGTATATTATTAACTACCCGTTTTATGCTGTTAATTAAAAATTAAAGATTCAAAATTTAAAATTATAACGCGCCTAATCTTTCTCGTTGATACGATCCGTCTTGTACGTTTTTACACCATTCTTGGTTGTTTAAATACCATTGTACGGTTTTACGTAAACCGGTTTCAAAGGTTTCTTCTGGTGTCCAACCTAGTTCTTTTTGCATTTTAGCTGAGTCGATGGCATAACGGCGATCATGGCCTGGGCGATCAGCTACATGTGTGATGAGTGAAGAGTAAGTAGTTAAGTGCCTACCCTCTTTACACTTTACACCTAGCGCTTCACATGATGTTAATTCATCTAAAATTTCACAGATGGTTTGCACTACTTCTAGGTTGGTTTTTTCGTTATGACCACCAATATTATAGGTTTCGCCAATTTTACCTTCAGTGGCTACTTTGTATAAAGCACGGGCGTGGTCTTCTACGTATAACCAATCGCGAATTTGATCACCTTTACCGTAAATAGGTAAGTCTTTGCCTTCAAGTGCATTTAAAATAACTAAAGGGATTAACTTTTCCGGGAAGTGATAAGGGCCGTAGTTATTTGAGCAGTTAGTAATAAGCGTTGGGAAGCCATAAGTTCTAAGCCATGCGCGCACTAAGTGATCTGAGCTCGCTTTACTGGCAGAGTATGGGCTACTTGGCGCATACGATGTTTCTTCGGTAAACATTGGCAACGGGTTGCCAATGTTTAATGGTGAATTTTTAATGTTTAATTGATTGGTGTCATCATCTTTTAATTCAGCATTCAAACTTGAACATTCATCATTATTAATATCACCATTGTTAATATCACTTGGGTGCGGTAAATCACCATATACTTCATCGGTTGATATATGATGAAATTTAAATGCTTGTTTAGGGCTTTGTTCAAGGGTATTCCAATACTCACGTGCTGCTTCTAATAGGTTGTAAGTACCGACAATATTGGTTTGTATAAACTCGGCAGGCCCGGTAATTGAGCGATCAACATGGCTTTCTGCTGCTAAATGCATAACTACATTGGGTTTGTGTGTTTTAAAGACACGGTCTAGTTCTGTGCGATCACAAATATCGACTTGCTCAAAAACATAACGCGCATTCGTTGCTACTGAGTTAAGTGATTCTAAATTACCTGCATACGTTAACTTATCAAGGTTAATAACAGTATCAGCAGTATTTTCGATAATATGGCGAATAACCGCAGAGCCAATAAAGCCTGCGCCGCCTGTGACTAAAATTTTCATTTACCAAATACCTTTTGTATCTATTAAATGTTCTGTTTTAAAATTAGTATTTTTAAATTCTTTATGATCTACCAACAAAAGATGAATGTGTGCATTTTTTTTAGCGTTGTCGAACGTTGATAAATGTAAAGCTTTTAGTTGACTTGGTAGCGCATTAATGTTTGGCTCTACGGCTATTACGTTACCTGAATGCATTACTGCTATTTGTTTAGTAATGTTTAATGCTGGGCTTTCACGCAAGTCGTCTATATCAGGCTTAAACGCTAGTCCATAACAAGCAATGGTAACATCTTTAGCGGTTTTAGTTGGGTTAGCTTGTAAAAAATCAGCAATCGCTAGCTTAACTTTATTAATAACCCAATCTGGTTTTGCATCATTTACTTTACGTGCTGTGTGGATGATTTGTGCTTCTTTTGGTGTTTTACTGACAATGAACCAAGGATCAACTGCAATACAATGGCCGCCAACACCAGGGCCTGGCTGTAAAATATTTATACGTGGATGACGATTTGCTAGTGAAATAAGCTCCCAAACATCAATATCTAACTTATCACATATAATTGAAAGTTCATTGGCAAAGGCAATTTGTACATCTCGGCATGAGTTTTCAGTTAATTTTGCCATTTCTGCAGTACGAGCATTAGTTATTACGCATTCGCCCTGAACAAACGCTTTGTATAGTGCTACTGCGCGTGCCGAACATTGTTTGGACATTCCGCCTATAACACGATCATTTTCAACCAATTCTCGTACTACATGGCCGGGTAACACTCGCTCTGGGCAATGTGCAACATTTATATCGGCTGTTTCGCCTGCTTGCTGCGGAAAACTCAAATCAGTTCTTACTTCAGCAAGCCATTGCGCCATTTGTTCTGTTGCGCCAACAGGTGAAGTAGACTCAAGTATGACTAAGTCACCTTTTTTTAATACAGGTGCAATGGCTTTAGCTGCAGACTTAATATACGCTAGATCAGGTTCTGGAATATCACCTTCTTTGCAAGGCTTAAACGGTGTTGGTACAGCAATTAAAAAGGCATCTGCAGGCTCTGGTTTTGTTGTTGCTTTTAAATAACCTTCGGTAACTGCTGCATGAACAATCATATCTAAGTCGGGTTCAACAATATGTATTTCACCACGGTTAATGGTGTCTACTGTACTTTTATTAACATCAACGCCAATCACCTTTTTTTTACGTGAAGCAAACATTGCGGCGGTTGGTAAACCGATATAACCTAAACCTACTACTGAAATTGTGTTAAATGACATTCTAATCCTTGCTGATCTTTGGGAGTTGCGCCCTAAACGGCACTACTTTTATCACTGTATTTATTTTTAACTCTGTTTACTATATTTGCTTATTATTGTTGAGCTAAGGCATCACAAATACGCTTACATGCCTGGCCATCACCGTATGGATTGTGCGCACGACTCATTTTTTTATAAGCATTGTCATCAGCAAGTAACTCGTTAAGCGAGCTAGTTATTTTATTAACTTCTGTACCAACTAGCTTAACTGTACCTGCTTCAACCGCTTCTGGGCGCTCTGTTGTATCTCGCATTACCAATACAGGCTTACCTAAGCTTGGTGCTTCTTCTTGAATACCACCTGAGTCAGTTAAAATAATATGCGAGCGATTCATTAGGTAAACAAACGGTAAGTATTGTTGTGGCTCTATAAGGTGCACGTTATCAACATCCTTTAAGATACGGTTCACTGGCTCTTGCACGTTAGGGTTTAGGTGAACTGGGTACAAAATTTGACAATCAGGATGGGCTTTAGCGGTTATGGCTAATGCTTCGCAAATTCGCTCAAAACCACCACCGAAACTTTCACGACGGTGGCCAGTGACTAAAATAAGCTTTTTACTTTCGTCAAGCATTGGGAATTTGGCTGCCAATGAATCACTTAGCTCTTGATCGTTTTCAATTTGTTGTTTAACCAAAAGTAAGGCGTCGATAACTGTATTACCGGTAACTGATATATGCTCTGGTGCATAATTTTCTTTGAGTAAATTAGCTTTAGAGTTTTCTGTTGGTGCAAAATGGAATGTTGACAATGAGCCAGTAAGTTTTCTATTACCTTCTTCTGGCCAAGGCGAATAAATATTTCCCGTTCTTAGGCCTGCTTCAACATGACCTACTGCAATTTGCTCATAATAAGCTGCTAGGCTTGCTGCAAAAGTTGTTGCTGTATCACCATGAACAAGTACTACGTCTGGTTTGAATTCTTTTAATATGGGGGTGAGCTCAAGAATTATGCGGCTGGTTATTTCAGGAAGTGTTTGTCCTGCTTTCATTATATTCAAATCGTATTCTGGGGTGATTTTGAATAAATCTAACACTTGGTCTAACATTTCACGATGCTGCGCTGTTACACATACCTTTGCTTCAAAACGATTATCATTTGCTAATGCGTGCACAAGGGGAGCCATTTTTATAGCTTCTGGGCGTGTGCCAAATACTGATAATACTTTCACTTTATTTCTCAACTTATATTTATTAATTGATTTTTTCTCTATTGTAGTAATTGTGCGAATAAATTCGCACCGTTACGAGCAGATCCTGAATCGAGTTCAGGAAGACGCGTAAAACTACTAATTAAACATTAACCATTAAAAATTCAACATTAACCATTACCAAAATCCAGATCCTGAATCGAGTTCAGGAAGACAAAAACAGCAGTTCACGGTGGCGAAACCACCCATTCAGGATGACTTAGCTCGTTGCGTTCTATATAAGGTAAAACACGAATTTTTATTAATCGTTGAATTACCTTAAAACCTTTGTCGGCATAAATACCGACCTACATTAAGTAAATGCTTTTCTTACGAGTACAAAGGCTACGCCTAGCATGCCACCGAGCATAAAACCTAAAATACAAATTAATGCCCGTTTGGGTTTGCTTTTTTCTTCGGGTATTACTGCTGGGTCTACTACTTTAAAGGCAAATTCGTCTTGTACTTCGGCTAACATTTTATTTTTAATTTGGTCTTCAATTAACTGATAAAACACACTTTGCATATCGGCAATTGATGTTGTGGTTAACTGTTGTCTTAAGTAGGTAATATTACGCGTTGTTTCTTGTAATTCTTTTTCTTTCATTACCTGGTTTAAATCACTGATTAACAGCGTTAGCCATTTTTGCGCCAGTATCGGCGATAAAAACTCGACCGTTACCGTGACTAAGGCGGTTTCTTTGTCTTGCGCTACTGAAATGATACTGGAAAATTCTTTATAAAGCTCCCAATCACTGGGCTCGGGTAATTGTCCGTCTTTAACTTCACGGGTCCAAGTTTGGCTGTCAGCATTGTAAATATCGCTATTTAAGCTTAATTCGCCGGTGTTTTTATTAAAGCCTTCGCCGGCAAAAATTAGCGGTTTAAGCTGGTATTTATTAGCAAAGGTGGTTTGAAAATCGCGTGATTTTAATACTGCCATCGCTAACTGGGTTTTATCGCCACTTTTACCGCCAATATTCACTCCGGCTAAGGCAGCTAAGCCACCTAATTGCCCTAAACCCACACCGCCACCTTCACCTGAGGTGGGTGACAGTAACACTTGCGCTTTATAATAGTTAGGTTGGCTTAGCGCGTAAAAAACCGCGGCAACACTAAAGACTAAGGTAAATAATAAAATGACCCATTTACCTTGCCAAATAGCGCTAAATAATTCGCGCAGGTCTATTTCGTCATCGCTATTGCCCGCTTGCTGCTGGAACATGTCTGGCGATAAGTAAATTGGCTGTGTATTTTTTTGCTCTGTTGTCATGTTATTTGCAAAGTTACCTTTGCCCTACCCGTTATTTATTTAGTTGTTTTATGTCACTATTTAATTGCAGCCCAAGCGACGCCAATTTGATATAACACTTGCGTTGCTGACGTTAATACGCTCATGCCGTCTACGTAGTCGGTGTCCATAGGCACTACAATAGTGTCGCCTGGCATCAATTGTTCAGTGCCGCGGTTAAACCAGTAGCTGTTGTCTGGTAGCATGACTGAGCCATTGGCTCTAATGACGTAAATACGGTCGGTGTCGGCTTGTTTTTTAGCGCCGCCGGTGGCGTTAATGTAGTCTTGCACTGTCATATTGTTGTCGTAAATTAACGAGGTTGGCATTTGAATATGCCCCATTACAGTGACTATATTACGCAGTGGCGGTATGTAAAGCTTGTCGCCATTTTCTAGCACAATGTTTTGGCTTTTATTGCCTTCTAATACTTGGTTTAGGTTTATTACCATACGGCCAACGGGTTTTGTTACGCCTAGCTTGTCTACAACGTCCATCGCCCCAGAAGCGGGTGATGCTTGTTGTAATGGGTTATTTGCTGATTGACGCCTAAAGGCTAATGTTGACACTTCTTGGCGCAGTTGTTCATGTAAAAAACGTAGTTTTTGTGCTTCTTGTTCACGTAGGCTTTCACGTGAAAAAATACTGCCTTGTGGGTAAGCATATTCAGTTAAGCCACCTGCACGTGTAATAATGTCGAGTAGGGTTTCTCCGCGTTTAAAGGTATAACGGCCGGGAAATAATACTTCACCGCCTAGTTCAATGCTTAAGTCTTCACGCCATTCGGGTTTAGAAAACACGTTAATGCGATCTTTACTGATCAGGGTAATTTGTTGTGCCTGTGCTGTTTGCCCTTGTGCTGGCTCGCCTAGTATTTTGCTTAGGTTAATATCACGGTGCACAATGTTACTTTGCCCGTTTTGCTCAACAATACGGCTCATTTCTGCGCGTGCTAAATGGGCAGACTCTTTCATACCGCCCGCAGCAGAAATTAAATCGGTTAAGTTTTGGTTTATTGCTAACGGGTAAACCCCTGGGAATTTAACCGCGCCACGAATTTCTACAATTTGCACTGGGTTAGTAACACTTGCTTGGGCTTTAAGTTGGGCAATAATAGGCTCTAGTAATGTGGTACGGATTTCTTGTGCGCCGCGCTCTAAACGGGTTTTATTGTCAAGATCATCTATTTTTAGCTGGCCCGCTTGCTCGTTGCTTACGAGGTCTTCACTGCTAATACTGCCGAGTTCAGTTTGGGCTACTTTGGCTAAACGTTGGTTTGCTTCATTGGCTTGAGTGTTATCGTTTTCAGTGGTTAAGTTTTCACGTGAGTTAACGGTGTGACGGCGCATAGCCTCTAAACGGCTTTCGGTGTTACCTATTGCTTGTGTTGAACGTTCAAGGTTACGGCCTAGGTCTTTGTTTAATACTATGATTTGGTCACGCTTTTGCAGTAATAAATCATCCGCGCTTTTAGGTGCCGCTAGGGCGTTGGCGAGGTTAAATTGGTGTACTTCAATATACCCTTGGCTATTAATTTCACGTACAACTAAGCCGTAGTTGTAGTCTGTTTCTGGGGTTAAGTTTTGTTTGTTTTCCCCAATAATGTCAGTTAAGCGCAAGCCTTGCTGCCAGTTATAAGCACCGGGGCGTTTTACTGCACCTAATAAGGCAACGGCATTGTTAAAGTTGCTTGGTACTTTGCTTACTTTAATGCTGTCGCCCGCCATTACGGTAAAGTTACGGCCAGTTGCTTGGTTCATATTAATGTTAAATATGTCGGTGCCAAACTCACTAGCGCGGGCAAGGTTAATTTGTTGGCTAAACGCGCGCTCGGTAAAGCCGCCTGCAGTGGCAATTACTTGCAACATTGAGGTAGGGCCTTTTAGCTCGTATATTGCACGGCGGCGTACTTCACCGTCTACCACTATGGTTGCGCCACGTGGTGGAATAAAGAGTGTATCGCCATCACGCAGGCGAATATCGTCTTGGGTGTTGCCTTTAAGTAATAGGTCGTATAAGTCAATTTCACGCACTAAGGAATTATCACGCTTTACTTGAATGCGGCGCAATGAACCTAAAGTGTCAATACCACCAGCCGCTCTTAAGGCTTGGGTTACGGTAGCAAGCGAGCTGAGTACGTAGGTGCCAGGTTTGTAAGCTTCACCCAAAACAAATACTTGCATTGTGCGCAGTTTGGCTAAACTTACTGTAACTTCTACGCCAATTATTTTACTTTTGATAAAAGCCGTTAAGCCGTGTTTTACTTGGTCGAAAGTATCGCCTGCGACCATGTATGGCCCTAAACGTGGAATGTCGATACTACCGTCTCGTTTAATTTTAAAGCTGTAATTACTGTTTTCTTTACCAAATATTTGAATGTAAAGTTCATCGCCTGGGCCCATCATGTAATCGGCGGGGGCTGGGATATCACCTAAGGGGGCCATGCTGGTTGGCTCGCCGGCAAACAGATCATAACCAAATAAGGTTAGTTCTTGTGTTGTTTTAGTGGTTACTTGGCGCTTGCCTATAGTAGGCGCTACGGTGGCTTCTTCCTTGCTGGTACCTTGGCTTTGCAGTGTGCTAGTGTCAATACCGTATTGTGCAGCTAACGCTTCTTGCTGTGACTTAGGCAACGACTGAAATTGCGCTATTTGCGCTGCGGTTGGCGAAGCTGCTTGCGCATAAGTTGACAATGCTACGCTTGATATTAGCAAAGCGACTAATTTTATTTTTTTAGAGATGTCCATGTAATTCCACTTGTTCATAGTCAGTTAAAAACGATAATTCCAGCTAGTCGCTAGTTGAATATTGTCTGTTTGCCAATTGGCGTTGCTCATTGACACTTGTATACTAATTTGGCCATTAAGTAAGGGCGCTTGGTATTCACTGCTAACGCGATGGTGCGATTGCTGATAAGCTTCCTTATGGTAAAAAATGTTAAACCTTTGATTACTTTGAAGTTGTACATAAGCACCAATGGAAAGTTGCTTTGACAAACTGCTTAGCTGATAAATTTCTCGGTATTTTAAACGATTTTCAGCAACACTGCTTGTAGTATTGTTGGAAACATTGCTTAACGCGGTTAAATAATTATTGAGCTTGATGTTATCAGCCAGCGTATTATGGCGGTATTCTACTACCAAGCGCACTTGGGCTTTATATAATTGGCTTTGTGTTTCAAAGCCGGTGATGTTTGTGCCTTTTTGGCCACTGTTATCGCTTAATAAGTGTTGCGTATAAAGGCCACTATACCAGTTATTATAACTGGGTAAGGATACTCTGCCTTCTATTATAAACTGGTTATTGTTGCTATTGTTTTGAGCTAACACATCATACCAAAGCCACTGTTGTTCAAGCTGGTCTGTTTTGCCTTGATAATGAATATAACTGGCCGCTATGCTAACAGGTTGTGCGAGCGTTAGGTTTATTCGCCCTGCCCATTTCTTTTGGTATGGCGAGCTTTTACTCACATCACTTACGCCAGCCTCTAGGTGCAAGCCGTTAAGTTTACCATTATTATAGCCGTTGTAACTAAGATAAAACGACGGCGCTGGGCGCGATAAATAGGGTTGCGCTAAATTAGACTGCCAACTAGCGCCCCACCACTTGTAAATACTGCCTAGTGTAAAGTCGATACTGCCGGTGGTGTAAGCTAAATAAGAGCCGTCTAAATTAAGGTCAGCTTCATCGTTTTGCCCGGTGAACTGCGCCGATGACGCACTAAGTGTTTGTGGTTCGCCATTTGTTTGGCTAATACTTTGCAAATAGTGGTGCTGCGGCAGTTGCGTTATTGCTTGATAAAAAGGCTGAGTATATAACTGGCCGTGTCTTTGGCCGTAATTAACGTTAAGCCGTGCAGCTATATGTTTAAAAGTAGCACTGTAAGCAGCACTTGTTTGCCATTTGTTAGTATTGTACTGGCCAAAACTGCTTGGCGATGGTTTATTCGCCGCCGACAGTTTAACTTGTTTATTACCACGACCTATTTGTGCGCCTTCTAGGGTATATTTTACATGGCGGTAAGCGGTTTTCACATGGTTGGGGTAGTTATTCAGTTTTACGTTTTTTAGCTCATGAGCAATCACATGCCAAGGTAATGGATACGTTTGTACTGGCGCTTGAATGATACCTGCATCAACCAGCAGGAGTAAGTTTGATCTTAAATAAGCGTCATCTGCTTCAACCCACGGTGTTGCATAACTAGCAAGTGAGTAAATAGCTAATACTATCACTAGGCATGTTTTATAAAAGTGGGAGAAAACGAGCGGCATATTGTTTTACGTACGTCCTGATAAATTATCGCAATCAATTGCTACGGTAAGGTTGAAAACATCATTTGTTAAGCGTTTAGTGCAAAGTAGTTTTTATGAAATATGACAGATAAAAGACTATCAAATAAAAACGGGGTGAATAATGCCACAACTGTGCTAATTTAACAAATAGAAAACCACCTTTTATTATCAATTTTGCCGTTGACTCTTTGTTTTTTTAAATCAAGTGTACTGAAGTAAATATATTGTAAAAACAAGCAATGAAAATAAGCTGAAATACTAGATCCTGAATCGAGTTCAGGAAGACGAAAAAACCGACAAAACCTAGATCCTGAATCAAGTTCAGGAAGACGAGAAAACCGACAAAACCTAGATCCTGAATCGAGTTCTGGAAGACGCGGTGAGCACTAACGAATTAAACATTAAGCATTTAAAATTCACCATTACCCCCCTAGCCTCGTCATTCCGTTGGTCGCCCCGCCCCGTCATTCCGTAGGTCGCTTAATACGGAATCTCGTTTCTTTGTTGTGAAGGGCTAGGTACTAGGAAGAGAAAAACCTAGATCCTGAATCAAGTTCAGGAAGACGAGAAAAAACAAACGACAAAAGACTAGATCCTGAATCGAGTTCAGGAAGACGAGACAAAAACAAACGACAAAAGACCAGATCCTGAATCGAGTTCAGGAAGACGAGAAAAAACAAACGACAAAAGATCAGATCCTGAATCGAGTTCAGGAAGACGAGATAAAAAAACGACAAAAGATCAGATCCTGAATCGAGTTCAGGAAGACGAAAAAACAAACGACAAAAGACTAGATCCTGAATCAAGTTCAGGAAGACGCTCCGGTGCTCGTCATTCCGTTGGTCACCCCGCCCCGTCATTCCGTTGGTCGCCCCGCCCCGTCATTCCGTAGGTCGCCCCGCCCCGTCATTCCGTAGGTCGCTTAATACGGAATCTCATGGCTTTGTTGTAAAAGGTTAAGGGTAAAGCGTTAAGGGCAAAAACCTAGGTCCTGAATCAAGTTCAGGAAGACGAAAAAACAAACGACAAAAGACTAGATCCTGAATCGAGTTCAGGAAGACGCTTCGGTGCTCGTCATTACGTAGGTCGCTTAATACGGAATCTCATGGCTTTGCAATTGTGTGGGTATTTTTGAAGTTTCTACAAATATGTGGTCGGCCGTGAAGGGTTGGTACCTTCGAATAGCTTGGATTAGCTGGTTAAAAGCCTTGGCTTTGCAATTGTGTGGGTGTTTTTGAAGTTTCTACAAATATGTGGTCGGCCGTGGAGGATTCGAACCTTCGAATAGCTTGGATTAGCTGGTTAAAAGCCTTGGCTTTTCTTTGAAAGTATAATCATTTTCTACAAATATGTGGTCGGCCGTGAAGGGTTGGTACCTTCGAATAGCTTGGATTAGCTGGTTAAAAGCCTTGGCTTTGCAATTGTGTGGGTGTTTTTGAAGTTTCTACAAATATGTGGTCGGCCG
>NZ_JBWDLI010000008.1:0-62025 GCF_056238625.1 Colwellia sp. F1 | reverse complement strand
TGGCTTTTCTTTGAAAGTATAATCATTTTCTACAAATATGTGGTCGGCCGTGAAGGGTTGGTACCTTCGAATAGCTTGGATTAGCTGGTTAAAAGCCTTGGCTTTGCAATTGTGTGGGTGTTTTTGAGGTTTCTACAAATATGTGGTCGGCCGTGAAGGATTCGAACCTTCGACAAATTGGTTAAAAGCCAACTGCTCTACCGACTGAGCTAACGGCCGACATATTGTGATATTTACACTGTTTACATTTTACATTTTACGTTTTAACGTTTTACGTTTTTATACAAATATGTGGTCGTTTATGAAGGTTTAGAACCTTTGACCAACTCGGATTAACTGGTTAAAAGCCTTGGCTTTTCAAACTTAAGTTAATCAATTCTCACTACAAATATGTGGTCGTTTATGAAGGATTCGAACCTTTGACCAACTCGGATTAACTGGTTAAAAGCCTTGGCTTTTCAAACTTAAGTTAATCAATTCTCACTACAAATATGTGGTCGGCCGTGAAGGATTCGAACCTTCGACAAATTGGTTAAAAGCCAACTGCTCTACCGGCTGAGCTAACGGCCGACATATTGTATTATTGGAATAAATTCCAATTCACCTTTTTAACTCGGCAATAGAGCTGTTCTAATATAGATTAACTGGTTAAAAGCCTTGGCTTTTCTTAGACAGTATAATCATTTTCATACAAATATGTGGTCGGCCGTGAAGGATTCGAACCTTTGACCAACTCAGATTAACTGGTTAAAAGCCTTGGCTTTTCAAACTTGCAGTAATCACTTACATCTGTAAATTCTACATTTTATACAAATATGTGGTCGGCCGTGAAGGATTCGAACCTTCGACAAATTGGTTAAAAGCCAACTGCTCTACCGGCTGAGCTAACGGCCGACATATTGTATTATTGGAATAAATTCCAATTCACCTTTTTAACTCGGCAATAGAGCTTGTAATTTCAAAAACTTAACTTGAAATTTACGGTTTACGCTTTACGCTTTACGCTTTACATTTTAAGTGTGGTCGGCCGTGAAGGATTCGTACCTTTGACCAACTCGGATTAACTGGTTAAAAGCCTTGGCTTTGTAAACTTAGGTTAATCATCTTTTACTATTTTAAGTGTGGTCGGCCGTGAAGGATTCGAACCTTCGACAAATTGGTTAAAAGCCAACTGCTCTACCGACTGAGCTAACGGCCGACACTGTGTTAAGGTTGCTGCCTTAACGCGCCGCATATAATACTGATATAAAAATTTAGTGCAAGAATAAATTTCACTTTTTTTTATCCTCGCATTCCTTTTGCTTAAAAACAAAGCAGATCGCTAGTTTTGTCGGCAGAAGGTTACTCTTAATTAAATTAATTTATCTAAACGCGGTTTTGCTAATTGTGCTGGTGTTGAATTAGGGTATTCATTTAATAACTGACGGTAAAGCTTTATTGCTTTAGTGTTATTTTGTTGTTGTTGCGCCACCATGGCTAATTTCAATAAGGCGTCAGGTCTTTTGTTTGACTCTTTAAAACGCTGAACCACAACTAAAAACGCTTGCTCTGCTTCTTTTAATTCACCTTTATTAAACAACAGTTGTCCTAACCAGTAATGCGAGTTAGGTGCGTAAGTAGAGTTTGGGTAAGACTGATTAAAACGGCGAAACTCAGGAATCGCTTCTTCATAGCGCTTTTCTTTTAGTACTAAATTAAGTGCTTTGTCGTACGCTTCATTTTCAGTTAAATCATTACTGTAGTTTTTCGCGACGGTTAACGAGCCGGTTAGTGCTGTGTTAGGCGCTTGCGTTGCGGGCTTTAAGGCTTCGCTTACACGCCTGTCAAGCTCTTGATAAAGCTCTCGTTGCCGTTCAAGCACTTGAGATAACTGATGCGTGTGTAACTCGGTTACACCGCGTAATTCGTTCACCTGAACTTGTAAGTCGTCAAGTTGGCGTTGAATGTTTACTTGGGAGCGGTTGCGGGCATCAAGTTTACGTTCAACACTTGCTAGCTGCTCGGCTAAAGTAGCTGGTGCTTGGTTTAACGTTGATGGTGAGCTTACGTCAATTACAGGTGCTTGCGCCGCTAACACTGTTGAGGTGCTAGCAGACATAACAAGACCCAATAAAGTCGCTTTGCTTGAAAGGGTTAGTTTCATTTTTTTTCCGATCATATATATTTACCGCTGGCTAAAGATACTGAGTTACTTATTGCAAAAACGTACATTGCCTAAGTTACTGAGTATTTTGTAGCCATGAGCAAATTACTTAATATATAGCGTTTAGTAAACAATTACAGCACGACGGTTTTTAGCGAAAGCGGCTTCAGAGCGGTCTTTCACCATTGGTTTTTCTTCACCGTAGCTTACTATTGATAACTGGTTTGCTGACACACCCATGTTTTCTAAATACGTTACCACTGATTTAGCACGACGCTCACTTAAAGCAATGTTGTATTCTGGCGTACCACGTTCATCGGCATGGCCTTCAATTAATACTTTAACGTCTGGGTTGGCATTTAAGAATTCTGCGTGGGCATTTAAAATGTTTGAAAACTCTTCGCTAATGCTTGAGATATCGAAACCAAAATAAATGATGTGCTCTGAACGTAAGTTAGCAAGCTCTTGTCGCTTTTGCTCTTGGATTGCAGCAGCACGTTTAGCTGCTTGAACTCTTACTTCTTCTTCGGCCGCTTGTTGTTGCTGAATCATCTCGGCATTGGTGTCAATTGTGGCTTGTTCGTCTGATGAGTCATTAGAGCTACAAGCCGCTAATGCTAACATTGGTAAAGCTATCGCGACATTTTTAAAAGTTTTGTTTAAACGCATGTTGTTTTCCTTATTTTACAAAAGTGTAATTTTTTAAATTATTTCGTTCTTGTTTATTAATTAAATAATATTGTTATTTAAAAAATTCGATATATTACAAAAATGGTGACCAAGCGGGTGCTTTCACTTGCCCATCAAGCGCTGGTAGCCGGGCTTTAAAACGACCGTCAACGGATACTAAGCCAAGTACCTGCCTGTTATTATGCAAGGTACTGTATATTATCATACCACCATCAGGTGAAACACTGGGTGATTCATCTAACCGTGTTTTCGTTAACACTTGAAATAAACCTGAGCCTAATTCCTGTTTTGCTAAACGGTATTGGCCGCGTGTTCTATTCACCATAATGAGTTGTTTGCCATCAGGGGTGATAGAGCCACCTAAATTCATTTCTCCGTTAAAAGTAAGTCGACTCACTTTACCATCGACTAAATTTACGCGATATAGTTGCGGTTTACCACCCCGTTCTGAACTAAATATTAAAGATTTACCATCGGGGGCCCAACTTGGCTCGGTATCTATTGCTCTATTACGGGTTACGCGGCGTAGTTTTTTTGTTGCTAAAGTCATGACGTAAAGGTCTGGGTTGCCATCTTTTGACAATACCATGACCAGTTTTTTGCCGTCGGGTGAAAAGCGCGGCGCACTATTAATACCGTCGAATGAACTAATTAATTGGCGTTGTCCGGTATAAATATTAATAATATGTACTTGTGCTTGGCGGTTTTCAAATGATACGTAGGCCAGTTGTTCGCCGTTGGGGTGCCACGAGGGCGACATTAATGGTTCATTAGAGCTGAGTAAGACTTGTTCGTTAAAGCCGTCGTAGTCAGCAAAAGCTAATTGATAGGGAAAACTGCCTTGGTCGCGCACAATAATATAGGCTATTTGTGTTAAAAATGCCCCTTTAGAGCCAGTGAGTGACTCATACACCGCATTACTAATGGTATGGGCATAGCGACGAAATTGTTCGCTGCCTATTTGTGCGCTACTTTGGCTTAAAATGTGGTCTTGTGTTTGTACTAATTCACCATTACTAAGCATAGACGTTTGCCCGCCGGTAATTTGCCCACGAATCACATCTACCAGTTGGTAACTAACCCGGTACTGACCCAGTGACGTTTCTTCAATGCTACCGGTAACAATGGCTTCAACGCCTGTGTTTGCCCATGCGCTGTAGTCAATATTAGTGGCCGAGGTGGGAAATTGCGGGAATTTGTTTTGGTCAATTGGGTTAAATTTGCCACTGCGCAGTAAATCATCGCTAATCACTTTAGATATTTTTTCAGGTAGTGGTCCAGCGCCCTGCCATTGAAATGGCACCACTGCAATAGGCCGTGCGCTGTCGACGCCTCCGGTAATAACAATTTCAAGGGTTGCCATAGCCGACGTTGAGAGTAGGGTTATAAACATTCCAAGTAGTAATTTAATTTTCATATTTTCTTTTATTTAATCCCAGTTCTATTAATGTTCAATGGTTTATATATAAATGACTTGTTATGGATTTACAACACAGTAATTCGTTACGCTATCGGTTTTATACACGGTTAAAATTCAGGTGCAACAATAACATCAATGTTACGCATTTCTTTAAATATTTCAGGGTCTTTAGAAACCGGTAGCGTACCTGCTTTATACACCGCCCTTCTCGCCGCTTCACAAACAACGGCATCACCACCGACATTGGTAACTTGCGTAACAAAACCGGACGAGGCAAGGCTTATTTTTAGTTTGCACGACTTGCCTTCCATGGTAGAGCGGTCGTTGATCATGTTTTGGTCAATCACATTGGTAATGAGTGCTGCATAGCGTTGAATTTCTGTCATCATTTGTTGCTTGCGTGCTTTATTACGAATTGCCATTTCTGCTGCCATTTGTTCAGCAAGTAATTTTTCTTGCTCTGCCCTTTTCGCGGCTTCTTGCGCTTTACGTTTACGTTCAGCTATTTGTTTTTGGCGTAACGCTTCTGCTTTTTTAGCTGCGGCTTCTTCGGCTAGCCTTTTAGAGCGAGCTTTGGCGGCGGCCTCTTCTGCTTTTCTTTGTTCTTGCTCTTTTTGTTTTCTTATTTTTTCAGCGTTCGCTGCTTTTGTGCTTGCTTCTTTTGCTGCTTGCTCGGCGCGTTTTCTTTCTTGCTCTTTCACTTTGCGTTGTTGCTCTAATTTTTTAATTTGCGCTTCTTCTCTTGCTCGGCGCTTTTTCGCTTCGCTGGCGCGCCGTTCAATGTCGGCCAGGCGTTTTTGCTCAGCAGACTTTTCATCTGCTTTTTGTTTTTTAATTTTGTTTATTGCTTCTTGCAGCTTGGCTCCGTCAACCACAGTAGCTTCTATGGGTTTCACGTCTTGCGCAGTAGGCATGCTTGGTTTGGGTGTTATTTCGCTGGTAAAGTTGCCCATAAATAAAACACCAAGCAAAGCAATGTGTAAAATTGCACTCAGGCAAAGTGCTTTTGTTAACGTGGTGTGATTTTTCTTTGCTGGCACTTTAGTTCTCCGGGGAATCTGTCATTAAGCCCACCGACGGCACGCCTGCCACTTCTTGTAGCAACACCATAAGCTGAATAACCGCATCATAGGAAACAGCGCCATCGCCATTAACCACCACCGGGGTGTCAGGGTTTACGGCTAAGTGCGCTTTCACTAAGGTTGCTACTTCTAACGCAGACAATGGCTCTTTGTCGTTATCACCTAAGGTAATATAGTAGCGCCCTTCGACATCAACCGACGCCACTAAAGGGGGTTTAGTGTCTTTGTCTAAGGGCTCAGCGTTTGCTTGTGGTAAGTCAACCTTAACACCTTGGGTAATTAACGGCGCTGTTACCATGAAAATAATTAACAATACCAACATTACGTCGATATAAGGAACAACGTTAATTTCTGCAACTTTGCGGCGCCTAACTCTTTGGTACATACAACAAGCCCTTATTTATTCTGCTCTAGCGGTAACGGTTTGTCTTTGTAAAATACTGGCAAACTCTTCCATAAAGTTACCGTAGCTGTTTTCAAGCTTTTCAACTTTGTGGCTAAATCGGTTAAACGCCATAACCGCTGGAATAGCAGCAAATAAGCCCATGGCGGTCGCAATAAGTGCCTCGGCAATACCTGGTGCTACCATGGCTAACGTGGCTTGTTGTACTGAACCTAAGCCAATAAATGAGTTCATAATACCCCAAACAGTACCAAACAAACCAATATACGGGCTAATAGAGCCAACGGTTGCCATAAAAGGCAAGTGTGTTTCTAAGCTGTCTACTTCACGCGACAAGGCAACGCGCATCGCTCTGTGGGTACCGTCAACAATCACGGTGGGGTTATCAATGTTGCTTTTTCGTAAACGGGCAAATTCTTTAAACCCTGCAACAAATAAGTTTTCAATGCCTTGTATTTGCCCTTTGGCGGTTATTTCGTTGTAAAGCTTACTTAAATCAGCGCCACTCCAAAACTTATCTTCAAAGTGTTGTAATTGTTGGCTGGCCATATTCAGTGCTTGTCGGCGTTGAAAAATCATCGCCCAGCAAGCGACGGAAAAAGCCAGTAACACCAGCATAACAAGCTTAACCAATAAACTGGCTTCTAATATAAGGTCAACAATTGAAAGTTCAGCAGACACGTTTAAACGCTCCTAATATAAAGTCTGGAATAGCCATTGGTTTTACTTTGTGAGAATCATGGCTGTGAAAATTAACACAAGCAACGCGCACAGTTGCTGTACAGATCAATTGTTGTGCTTGGTTTGTTATTTGTTGTTGAAAAACTAAACTAGCACGCTTTAGCGTGGTAATAGTAGAGTGTACGTTCAGTAAGTCATCGAGTTTTGCCGAGGCAATATTGTCCATTTCAACCTTTCTGACAACAAAGCCGATGTTTTGCTCTAAAAAACTCGCTTGATTAATGCCAAGCTCTCTTAACCATTCGGTACGGGCACGTTCAAAAAATTTTAAATAGTTAGCATAATAAACAATACCACCTGCATCAGTGTCTTCATAGTAAACCCTTAACGCATAGTGTTGACTTAGCTTAGGGGGGTTATTAAAACCGGTATTATTATTATGTGTATTCGTTTGCATTATTGGTATCTACAACTTTTGTTGGCTGTTTTATTGTTTATTTTATTGTGTAACGTTCACGGCAAGTTTACTCAAAAACCCTATAGTAATAGATAAAGTAGCAGGCAAACAAGGCGAAGTTAATGAATTATTACATTTTATTCTTATTTGCGTGAATTTATACTGCCGGTAAAATGCTTGTTACTGTTGTTTTTCTGCGAATGTTGCCTAGAAACGGCCTTGTTGTTTAGGTTGTCGCATTAGTTTTTCTAATGCCAAGCGATACTTTAATTAGCTTGTCACTTAAGCGCAACAAACCTATAATTTACTTGTTTTCTGGTTCAGCGCTAATATTAACAGGGAAACCATTAATATTAAGCCGCGACTTCCCCCCCAGTAAACGCATGAATAAATAACCTTGCTATTGTTGTTTTTTCTAAGATTTGTTTTATGTAAACCTTTTTATATACTTCCTTCTATCAACTTGATATTTAAGTTGGCCCGCAAAGTTTTTGCGGGCTTTTTTTTGCCTGCATTTTGCCACAAAAGCCTATATTAGTTAGGAAAAGCACATAACTTACAATTGCCCTAATACTTGTGCTGGTACAATTTTTGTTGCTCGCCAGGCGGGGTAAATTGTTGCGAATAAAGACATTGTTAGTGCAGTTAGCACGGTAATATAAACATCGGCCATGTTTAGCTGGCTTGGGATATGGTCAATAAAATAAACGTCTGCGGATAACACTTTTAGGGTAAAGACTTGTTCAATAAAAACCACTATTTCTGCTAGGTTTAATGCCAGCACTACCCCTAATATTCCGCCAACAATGCTCCCTAATAAGCCATTCACTAAACCTTGATATATGAAGGTTAACAAAATTAATTGGTTACTTGCCCCCATTGTTTTTAAAATGGCTATGTCGCCTTTTTTATCATTAACCGCCATGATTAAGGTTGACACTATGTTAAAACTTGCAACCGCAATCACCAACACTAAGACGATAAACATTACCATGCGCACCATTTGAATATCATTAAACAAATGCCCTTGGGTGCGTGTCCAGTCAGAAATATACACATAATGGTTAATGTTATAGGCAATAGTACGGGCTACGCTGGGCGCTGAAAAAACATCATTAATTTTTATTCTGATCCCTTGCACTTCATTTTCTTGATAACCTTTAATTTCAGCTGCTTGCGCTAATGAAATATAAGCGAGTGTTTCATCAACGGTACCACCAAATTTAAAAATACCAACAATTTCTACTTGGCGCTTTACTGGGGCAGCAAACACCCCCTGCTTATTTATGCTGCCTGCCACTGCTGATGGTTGGCTAGGCGGCAATAATATTTGTACGTTATCACCTAGTTTTACTGAAAGTTTTTTAGCTATGCCTGCGCCAATAATAATACCATTGCCGCTACTTTCACTGCTTGTTGCATTAGTTTTTTTGTTCGCCTCACTGGATAAAGCCTGCCAACTTCCTGCAACCATGTATTGCGCTATGTCTGACACTAGCGTTTGTAACTTGGCATCGACTCCTTTTATTTCTAATGCTTTGAGTGCGCTTTTATGTTGCATCATGCCGGTTAAATTAATCACGGGGGCGGCGGCAATAACGTCAGGGTTGTTGGCAATTTGCTGCACCGTTGACGGCCAGTTAGGTAGTGGTTTGTCTACCGATATTAACTCGGCGTGTGGCACAATAGAAAGCAGTTTATTGGCGAGCTCGCGCTCAAAGCCATTCATGGTACTTAAAGCAACAATTAATACCAGTGTACCTAAGGCAATGCCTATGGTAGAGGATGCAGAAATAAAAGTAGAAAAACCACGGCCATGGCGGCTACGCACATAACGTAAGGCTAAAAACATGCTTAAGGGCTTATATAAGGAGTGGTTAGTTTTTTGCGCGGTGTCAGTTACATTCGCCATCAGTTTTGTGCTCGGTTTTATTACTTAATTTGAGTGCTTGGCTTGGTTAAAAGCACTTTTATGGTCAGCAAATACAGATAACTTGCCATGATCTAATGTTAATTGTCTGTCCATGCGCAGCGCTAATGAAATATCGTGCGTTACTACCACAAAGCTGGTTTGCACGCTTTGGCTCAGTTGACGAATAAGCTGGTATATTTGTTCGGCAGTATCGCTGTCTAGGTTACCTGTGGGCTCGTCTGCTAAAATTAACGTGGGTTTGGTGACTAAGGCTCTGGCAATTGCTGTGCGCTGTCTTTCACCACCCGATAGTTCACTAGGGCGGTGGTGAATACGATGAGCTAGCCCAACTTGCGATAACATTTGGGTTGCGGCTTCAATCGCTTTTTTGGGTTTATCTCCCCTGATAAGTAGCGGCATTGCGACGTTTTCAAGGGCGGTAAATTCCATCATTAAGTGATGAAATTGGTAAATAAAGCCTATGTTTTTATTTCTAAAAATGGCCCTGTCTTGCTCTGACAATGTTAAAATATTCACATTGTTGATAAAAACTTCCCCTGCGCTGGGTAGGTCTAAAGCGCCAGCAAGGTGAAGAAAGGTACTTTTACCACAGCCTGAACTACCCACAATGGCAAGCAGTTCGCCTTTTTCAACGGTAAGCTCTAAATTATTTAATACCTTTGTTTCTATGTTGCCCTGGCGGTATGATTTAGACAGTTGGCGACAATGTAACACTTTATTCATTACGTAAAACCTCTGCGGGTTGGGTTTTGGATGCTTGAAACGCTGGGTATAATGTTGCAACAAAGCTCATGGCTAACGCTGAAGCACTAATCACAACCACATTAATTGGCGCTAATATAACGGGTAAGGCTTGCGCTGCATAACCGCTCCCTAAAATATTCAGGCCTAAAAAAGATAAGATGTCGTTTAAGTTTAAGGCGATTAGCACCCCTAAAATACTCCCTAACATTGTTCCCCAAAGCCCGTTGATCATCCCTTGGGTAATAAATATTTTTACAATGCCTGCCCGCGATAAGCCTAACGTTTGCAATATACCAATTTCGCCTTGTTTTTCTACCACCACCATTACTAGGGCTGACACGATATTAAACGCCGCAACCGCAACAATTAAACTTAACATCAGCCACATCATTTTTTTCTCCATATTAACCGCCGAAAAAAGCGCTCCTTGGCTGTCATTCCAGGTGGTAAAAGCTAATGCTGGCTTAGTTTGGTCTGCGGCATTTGCCGCAATTAATGTTTGGACTACTTGCTCGGCATTGAATGCATCGTCTAAATAGAGCCTTAGTTGGTCAATACCGTCGCCCTGACGGCGTAATAACTTAGCGGCAGATTCGCTGTGTACGTAAACTACGGAGCTGTCAACTTGCGAGCCCACATCAAAAATGCCGCGAATAACAAATGTACGCTGAACAGGCATTCTGCCCATGGGGGTGAAAAGCGTGATATTGGGTAACACCAGCCGCACTGTGTCGTTTACCTTCACTTGTAATTTTCTTGCTAAAGCCTGACCAATAACAATACTATAGGGCTGCTCTGTTAACTGCGTTAACGAGCCACTTAACATGTGGGTACTAATAATATTATTTTGTTCAAATTTGGGGATGATCCCTTGCAACAACACACCTTGTAAATTGTCGGATGACTGAATAAGTGCTTCACTGCTTACCAACGGGGTGACTTGTTCAATATGTTGGTGTTGCAATAATTGTACTCTTACGGCGGGCCAAGCGGTGAAATTATTGTTGTTTGACGTAGTTAACGGTTGTGAAACAATAATATGCGGTACAATCCCTAAAATGCGCTTTTTTAATTCTCCTTCAAAGCCATTCATTACTGAAACAACCGTGATCAATGATGCGACACCTAGCAAAATGCCAACGGTAGAAAAAAAGGTAATGAATGAGATAAAACCAGTGCGATTTTTACTACGGCTATAGCGCAAACCAATAAAGAGGCTAACAGGTTGAAACATTTAATTATTGTTACTAGAAAGTATAAGGATTAGTCGAGGGTAAAGCATAACACAGCTAAGGCATATTTAACCCTTTTTGTTCACCCTTAACTGAATTAAACATATTTAAATTGGTCTAGTTCTGCTATAACTTTATAATAAAATACGCTTTTTAGCACAATTAGCCCCTAATGAAAAACTGATGCAACGATAGTGACAACAATGAATAAAGAAACGACTGAGCAAAAATTAACAAAGTACGATGAATTTTTTTCTATTGAGCATCGCTTTTCTATCAATATTAAGCCGTTGCCACAGAACGCGGTCACCAGTTATGCGCAGTTTATGGCAAACATGCCAATGCCTTTTAAATTAGCTACCGACATGTCGGAGATTGACCAAGCCGCTTTGCGTCCGTTGCAAGCTTTGTCTGGTGTTACGGGCCAATTGGTTGAGTTTTTAAATCTGCAAGCGAAAAAAATTGATTTACTGATTGGTTATATTCTACAACAAGAAGACAGTGAACAAGACCGATACTCAGGGATAAGGTTTGGCGGTGGCGGATTATTGTTTTGCGCCCAAACGCCCTTTGAGCCAACCCAGTTACTGGAAATGAAAGTATTTTTGCAAAATGAAAACTATGCGGTGTATTGTTACGGTGAAGTGATAGCTGTTGAGCAAGTGGCAGACGAGTACCAGCACAAGGTGATATTTCATTTTATTCGTGAAGAAGACAGAGAAGTATTAGTGCGCGCCAGCTTGCATGAACAGTCTAAACAGCTTCAAGCACTGGCTTTACAAAGAAACTTAGCTGAAAAAAATAACACATAAACAACACAGGCAACAACACAGACAACAACACAGGCAACAACAAGGGGCGACAATGTCATTACTGGGAATAATTATAACCACCTTAGCGTTAGCTATGATCATTGGCAGCGTTTATGTTATTAAAAAGTCGGCTCATAAATTTAACTTAACACCTGAGCAACTTCAAAAAATAAAAGCGCGTAATGACGCGCTAGACAAAGCAGAGCAAGCGGAAAAAGAACAAGATGACAACCCCAGTGGTTAACGTGGTTATAGCCATGAACTTTTGACTTATTGCACAAATCACTTTTACTCGCAGGGTTATTCCCCTAAAATGTGATTCACTCTTTCTTAGTAACACTTCTCATTATGAAATCAATTACGCACTTATTTGAAAACAATAAACAATGGGCGGCTGAGATAACAGCACAAGACCCTAACTTTTTTCAGAAGCTTTCTGAGCAACAATCACCAGAATACTTATGGATAGGCTGTTCAGACTCTCGCGTACCTGCCAATGAGTTACTGGGTATGCCCCCTGGTGAAGTATTTGTACACCGTAATATTGCCAACCAAGTTATTCATACCGATCTTAATTGCTTGTCTGTTATTCAATTTGCCGTAGAAATTTTAAAGGTTAAGCACATTATTGTTTGTGGTCATTATGGCTGTGGCGGGATTACGGCGGCTTACCATGATAAAAATTATGGTTTAATTGATAATTGGCTTCGCCACATTCAAGATGTTTATCGTTTTAATAAACAAAAACTAAACCAGGTTAAAGATGAGGCCGACCGTATCAATTTATTATGTGAGCTTAATGTAATAGAACAAGTTGCTAATATATCTAACACCACCATATTACATGGGGCTTGGCTTGCTAAACAGCAGGTGACGGTACATGGTTTAGTGTATAATTTAAAAGACGGTATATTAAAAGACTTAAATGTTTCTACCAGCGAGTTTCATGAAATTATTGGCAAAAACAAATACACGGTTGATTAACAAACCCCTTACACAACGCATGGCGAGTGTGCAACTTATAGCCCGCCATGCTGAACGTGGTTAATATTTACAGGTTAACACCAATGAGCTTACCTGCAATTATAAAGTGCCGCGCTCCATTTGGTTTAGCTCAATTGATTTAAACAAGGTAGAAAAATTACCCTCGCCAAAACCTTGATCATTTACCCGCTGGATCATTTCGATAAAAATAGGCCCGAATAAATTTTTTGTAAATATTTGCAGTAAATAGGTATTTTCTGCTTGGCTGTCGACGAGTATTTGGTGTTTTTTAATTTTCTCTTTATCTTCTTTAATCCAAGGAACTCGGTGAAAAATTTCGTCGTAATACTCTGGCACAATATGCAGGGTGTCAATAATATTACGGTCAAGCTGCTCTAATGAACTGACTAAATCATCGGTGATAAACGCTAAATGCTGCACTCCTGGCCCATTGTATTCGTTTAAGTATTCATCAATTTGGTTGTTGCTTTTTCCTTTACCTTCATTAATTGGAATACAAAATGTTTCACAAGGTGATTGTAACGCATAAGAGATTAAGGCGCTTTTTACGCCCTTAATATCAAAGTAGCGCACCTCAGTAAAGCCAAAAATATCTTTATAAAAGTTTGCCCATTTATTCATGGTGCCTTGGTAAACATTGTTGGTTAAGTGGTCTACGGCTAAAAAACCTTTTTCTGCAACTATTACTGGCGCCTTATGGTTTTCAAAGTCAGTGTTGTAAATTCGCCCTTTGTTTTTACACCTTTGCTCGCTAGCAAAGTTATCTATAAAATAAATTAAACTGTCGCCAATACCAAAAATAGCAGGATACGGTAATTTACCTACTGCATTTTCTGCTGATTTAGCACCGCGTTTAACTGCTTGTTCAAAAGCAAAATCAGCATCTTCAACACGCCAGCCCATTGAACAAATAGCTGGCCCATGGCTTTGTGCAAAATCCTTTGAAAACCCCTTAGTTTCTCTGTTTAATAGAAAGTGAATATCATTTTGATTAAAGTAATCAATATCACGGCCTTTAAACTTTTTCGTTTTTGAAAAACCAAAACCATAGAAAACCTGCTCCATAAAATCAGAGTCAGGGCTAGCATATTCGGTAAATTCAATGCCACATAGCTTTAATGGGTTGTTTTTTGCCCTTGTTATATCAGTCATTTTATTATCTCTTATCGCTGAGGTTTTCACTTTTTCGTTTCACTTGCCGGTTTAACGTTAAAGTGATTATTAAGATAAGGTCATTATCTAGCGGATTTAGCGATTACGAAAGACTAAGCGCCACGGCGGCTTTAAAGCAGATGTAAATGAATATGTACGTTAAATTTAATGAAAGTGGCACGAAAAGCAGGCAAAGCGAGGCAGTGCTCGGTAACAGCTGTATTTTATAGTTTACAAATAATGGATTTACCTAGTAGCCAAGGTAAAATATAAAGCATTACTGGGGGGTATTATTAATAAATACCTGCTTACATCAAACCCGGCTATGACACTTGAGATTATTATTTAAGCTGTTATATTGAGGCTATGAATACATTAAATTCAGTAAGTTATAGTTTTTTATTTGCTTGTTATCTCTAAAACTTCCCAACGAAACAGGCAATAGTTTTACTTTATTTTGTCCCTGTTTGCTTTATGGGCGTTTAGTTCACATTAAGGAGGCTATTTGACTTGATTGATTTTTTATAATTTTTAGTTTTTTACACAAACACACGCAATTCATTTGTTATTAATTATTAGGTGAGAATATGTCTAAGCATGATAAGAAAAAACCGGTGTTAACGTTAAAAGAAAAACGTAAATTGAAAAAAGAATCAACTGCAGCGGTAGTAAAAGAAAGGAAAAAGAAAGCAAAAGCGTAAAGCTGATGGCATCCTTCCCCGCCTAACTTCGCTTATTTCGGCGGGGAATTCCCATTACTGGGCGCACACTAAATTGCTTTAATTCCCCTCCCTGCTGCTTCGCAAGGAAAGCCCTAGCCATTAAGGATGGCAATGATAATTGGCAACCATGAGGCCCCCCTTCATATGACACCGCCAAAAAACCCATCCCCCTCGAAGAAGAAAATATTTGATGCAAAACATCTACCTTATCACCAGCCTACCCTAAACAAGTAGTTAGCTGACTAAAACCTTTGCAGATACCACACTTAGAATCAATGTACTGAGCCAAGCGCATGTTCATTATCAAATAATTGACTTCCCACCTATTCGAACTGCGTTTACATCAAGCTCTGACATTACCTTTTCTAAACCATCTAACTGCAAGTTGGTTCTCGCTAATACAGCCCCCACCTTCTTTATCTTACATTTCTTGCGCTACATACCGATAAGGCTCTAATTTCAAGTTTTCTTTTTTATCACACAACTCCACATCATCTTGCTCTGATTTTAGCTTTATAAAATTTAATATAACCATAAGGTATCTCTATAATACTCACCGTACCGCCAGAATTTTTGGCGAAGTCATATCTCTTTCTATTCTATCTATAATGTATGTGTTTTTCCTGAACCAGCAAGAGCCGCTATCATGTTCTTCCGTAAACATTTATAAAACCTCTTGTTTGCATTTAAAAATAAGCACCCGTGACTTGGTGGAGGACGGCTTTTTAATCGTCAAATAGTTTTACCCGTAAAGCAGAAACACCTCTTGATTATTAAGGCGTTCTAGACTGGATTTGTTGCGGTAATTTTTTATTAGCGGATAATACTTAAAATTTATCAAAAAAGGCTTGAAAATATGAACAATACATTACGTAAAAGCTTGCTTTTACTTATAATAAGCGGACTAGCTGCATGTGGTTCTACCCCTTATAAAAAACCTACAGAATACCCCTTTGTGACCATACACTCAGAAGCAGTGTACGAGTGGAATAAAGATTACAGTTATGCTAAAAACATCGCCATGATGGTGCGCCCGTCAGGTTTGGGTTTTGGTGTTGATGACGAAAAAAAACCCAAAGACTTACCTGTGTTTACCAACAACAACACAACAGACTTCACAGCGCTAACTACCGCTTTTGTTGAAGGTGGACTAGGCGGAGCTTTGTTATTTAACTCTCTCGACAATACTGTGAAAAAGAAAAATGGATGGTCACCTATTTTAGTGGATTTTATACCTGTCTCGGTTTTACCAAACCCAAACGATAAAGATGCGTACATAACGATACGTAACATCATATCAAGTAAAATACGCAAGTCTTTGGAAAAAGAGCACCCTTTACTTGAGTGGAAAGGTGCCTATTTTAATACTAACCGTTGGGCAGCGGCAAACTCTAAAGCCTATTTTAATGATCCGTCTTGTGGTGACGCATATAACTTGGGAAACACCGATGCTAAATACACGCTTTCATCGTCAGACTACCATCCTGAGCTACTAGAAGATAAAGGCGACAACAAACTAACAGCACCTTACTGCGGTATTACATTTGAATCGTCAATAGCGGGTAAGATAATTATTGATGAAGTTGATTATTGGATAGTCATGAGTATGACCAATAAAGCCTATAACAGTCCTGATACGGTGTATTACCTACAATCATTAAATAAATCATACCCAGGGCACATACTTAACCCAAGATTGTTTCAGATGTACGTGTTTTTTGAAGGCATGAAAACAGCCAAACGCAGAACAAAAAGCAACAAATATCCATTTGTATCACATCAAGGAAACATTCATTTGTTTGATAAAGACGATAAAAACACAACCCCTAAGCTTTAGTTCAGATGGGCGTCAATCACATTGACGCCTTTTTTTATATTTTAAGTCCCTTCACTTGTCTGAGTGTTTCAGAGACTTGCCCGAACCAGCACGCCCCGTAAAATAAGCACTTCGCTATTGTTAAGGCAAAACATGCATGGTGATTATTTCTTTAAACGACCAAAGCCATTTAGACGTCTAGGCGTAAAAAAGATAGAAAAGTTATTCTTATAATAGTAAACTGTCGCCATTATTGTATTAATTTTGATACTCCCCCTTAATCTCTATTGTTCTTAATAAGTAATTATTAAGTGTTAATGGTAAACAATTCAAGCTGTTGAGGATTTATGTCTACACACTATTTCACTTCTGAGTCGGTTTCTGAAGGCCATCCAGATAAAATTGCCGATCAAATTTCTGATGCGGTTTTAGATTCTATTATTGCTAAAGATAAGTTTGCCCGTGTTGCCTGCGAAACAATGGTTAAAACCGGTGTTGCCATTATTTCTGGTGAAGTTAGCACTGATGCCTGGGTTGATTTAGAAACAATCACCCGTAATGTTATTAGTAATATTGGCTATACGTCTTCTAACGTTGGTTTTGATGGCGAAACATGTGGCATTATCAACTTAATTGGCCAACAGTCACCTGAAATAGCCCAAGGTGTTGACCGCAGTAAGCCTGAAGACCAAGGTGCGGGTGACCAAGGTTTAATGTTTGGCTATGCCACCAATGAAACTGAAACATTAATGCCTGCGCCATTATATTATTCACACCGTTTAGTAGAGCGCCAAGCTGAAGTGCGCAAATCGGGTGCGCTGCCTTGGTTGCGCCCTGATGCTAAGTCACAAGTGACCTTTATCTATCAAGACAATAAACCGGTTGCCATTGATACCGTTGTGCTTTCAACTCAGCATAATCCTGATATTAAACAAGAAGATTTAGTTGATGCGGTTATGGAAAATATTATTAAGCATGTACTGCCCGCTAACTTATTAACAAAAGACACTAAGTATCATATTAACCCAACCGGTCGCTTTGTTATTGGCGGGCCAGTAGGTGATTGTGGCTTAACTGGTAGAAAAATTATTGTTGATACTTATGGCGGTATGGCTCGCCACGGCGGTGGGGCTTTCTCGGGTAAAGATCCGTCGAAAGTAGATCGCAGTGCCGCTTATGCCGGCCGTTATGTTGCTAAAAACATTGTTGCCGCAGGCCTAGCCGAGCGCTGTGAAATTCAAGTGTCTTACGCGATTGGCGTTGCTGAGCCGACCTCAATTTCCATTGACACCTTTGGTACTGGTGTTGTTAGCGAAGCGCGTTTAGTTAAATTGGTTCGTGAACATTTTGATTTACGCCCGTACGGCATTACTAAAATGCTCGATTTATTACACCCTATGTATCAGCAAACGGCGGCCTATGGTCACTTTGGTCGTGAGCCTTTTGAAATGACCGTAGGCGACGATACTTTTACCGCTTTTAGCTGGGAAAAAACAGACAAAGCAGATGATTTACGAAAATCATTAGGCATGTAGTGCTCTGCATTGCTTAAGCGCATACTGTTTTGACTAAGCCAACACCCTATTCTCAATGTGTTGGCTTTTTTTATGGTGAAAAACGCGATAACAAGGCATAACAATAAATAATTAGACCACAGGATTGTTTTTACCGTATCAGCCCTCATATTTTAATTATTGTTATATTTTAACTAGCTACCCTTAATTACCTTTACTTTTAACAAATATTAATTTACATGACTAACACACGTATTTACCAAAATAGCGAATTAACGTTACACAGCACAGTGAACTTGTCTGATGACGCCTTTGGCCATGTTGTTAGAGTTCTACGTTTAGCAAAAGGTGATACCATTAACCTTTTTAATGGTAATGACAGTGTTCAATATACTGCTAAATTAATTGAGGTGAAAAAAAAGCAGGCAAGTGTTGAAATTATTCAGCAAGAAGCCATAGCGAATGAGTCTCCTATTCATATTCATTTAGGGCAAGGTATATCCCGTGGGGATCGCATGGACTATACTTTACAAAAGTCAGTGGAGCTTGGTGTGAGTAAAATTACCCCGTTATTTACCGAACGTTGTGGGGTAAAACTGACGGGTGAACGTTTAGCGAAAAAACGTGATCAGTGGCAAAAAATAGTGATTAGCGCTTGTGAGCAAAGTGGCCGTTGCCTAGTACCTGAAGTTGCAGAGCCTATCCCTTTGCAACAGTGGTTGGCGCAAGAAAGCAGTGCAATTAAAATTAACTTACAGCCAAAAGCGCAGCATTCTATTATGACATTACCCATTAGTGCGACTGAACATGCATTAAAATTTCGACTACTTATCGGGCCAGAGGGTGGCTTAAGCGACGAAGAAATACAGCAAGCTAACGCGGCTAGTTTTCAAGATATATTACTTGGCCCAAGAGTATTAAGAACAGAAACTGCGGCACTGACCGCTATTACAGCATTACAATGTCGCTTTGGTGATCTCGCGTAAAGCTATTGCAACCTAGCGCTCAACCAAGTTCACCATGCATGTTACCTCACTAACACAGCCTATTAACTAACAGTGTTGGCGGTAACGGCTGCACAGGTGACGTTAACCAATTTAGCAACTTATATAAACACAGGATAAAATATGACAACAGCACAAACGACCACCATAAAGCTCGGCATCGTAATGGATCCTATTAGTGAAGTTAACGTTGTTAAAGACTCTTCTATGGCGATGATGTTAGAGGCACAAAAGCGTGGTTATGAAATTTACTACATGGAAATGCAAGACTTATACCTTGACCGTGGCCAAGCGCGCGCTAACACGCAAAAAATAACAGTCTTTGATGATAGCAACCACTGGTATGAATTGTCTGACCCACAAGATATTGCCCTAAGTGAACTTGACGCTATTTTAATGCGTAAAGATCCGCCATTTGACACAGAATACATTTACGCCACTTATATGCTTGAGCGCGCAGAAGTAGAAGGCACATTAATTGTTAACAAGCCGCAAAGTTTACGCGACTGTAATGAAAAGCTCTTTACCGCATGGTTTGCTGATTTAACCCCCCGTACGTTAGTGACCAGAAGTGATGCACAAATTCGCGCTTTTCATCAAGAATTAAAAGATGTCATTATTAAACCGCTTGACGGTATGGGTGGCTCTTCTATTTTTCGTATAAAAGAAGACGATGCTAATGTGGGTGTGATTATTGAAACCTTAACCGCGCACGGCCAACAATACGCGATGGTACAAGAATACATGCCTGAAATTGTTGATGGCGACAAACGCATATTAATTGTCAACGGCGAGCCTATGCCTTATTGCTTAGCGCGTATTCCTGCCGTTGGCGAAACCCGTGGCAACCTAGCTGCAGGCGGACGGGGTGAAGCGAGGCCTTTAAGCCCAAGTGATAAACTTATTGCTGACACCATAGCGCCCACACTGAAAAAACGCGGCTTATTTTTTGTTGGTTTAGATGTGATCGGTGATAAAGTGACTGAAATCAACGTCACCAGCCCAACCTGTATTCGTGAAATAGAAGCCGCCTACCCTATTAATATTAGTGGCAAGTTAATGGATGCTATTGAAGAAAACATTAACAAAAACAAGTAAACCCGCACGTTACAAGGATGTAACTCGTGACTTTTAATCAATAACCAGCTGTTATGCATATTTTTCTGTTCAAATAAACTTATCGAGGTAAATAGATGAAAAGCTTAGAGAACCAGTTTTTAATTGCTATGCCATCATTAGCCAATGACTATTTTAATAAAACGGTTACCTATATTTGTGAGCATAATGACGAAGGCGCTATGGGGTTAATTATTAATATGCCCGTGAATATCACTTTGCATGATTTATTAAAGCAAATTGAAGAGAATGATCGCGAAGAAAGCGCGCAAAGTAAGCTGAGTAAAGCCAAAGACAATACGCCTGAAGAAGCACTGGATCAAGCGGGTTTAGCCCCTGCTTATACCCTCACTGAAGATATATTACTTGATAACAGTTTAGAGCAGTTGGTTCTTTCAGGCGGGCCTATTTCGCAAAACCGTGGCTTTGTTTTGCATAAAACACAACCCGGCTGGAATAGCTCGTTAGCCTTAAGTAAAGATATTATGATCACCACATCAAAAGATATATTAATGGCATTAGGGACAGAGAAAGCGCCTGAGCAATTTATGGTAACACTCGGTTATGCTGGTTGGGGCCCTGGCCAATTAGAGGAAGAATTACAATCTAACGCTTGGCTAACCATTGATGCCGACAGCGATATTTTATTTAATACACCAATTGAACAGCGTTGGCAAAAAGCCACCCAGAAACTTGGTATTGATGTTGCCCATTTATCTTCTGAGGTTGGTCATGCATAATGGCTAAAAAAATAGCAAATAAAGTAGGCCAACGTACGATTATTGGCTTTGACTTTGGTAAAAAATATATTGGGGTTGCTGTTGGGCAAGAAATGACTGGCAGCGCCTCACCTTTAGGGTCAGTAAAAGCCACTGATGGCATTCCACATTGGGAGCTATTAGCAGCATTTTTAACTGAATGGCAGCCTGATCTTATCGTTGTTGGCTTGCCGTTAAATATGGACGGTAGCGAGCAACAACTCACCAAAGATGCTAGAAAGTTTGGTAAGCGCCTCATTGGCCGTTTTGGCATCCCGCTTGAGTTTCAAGATGAACGCTTAACCACTGCCGATGCCAAAGCACAATTATTTGCTCGAGGTGGATATAAAAATTTAAAAAAAGATAACATTGATGCTGAATCAGCCAGGCTCATTATTGAAAGTTTTTTTGAGCAAGGCTATCAATCATATTAGCATGCTTGGTAAGAGCCTTGTTGTTTTAACCATTCACTGCAGTAAAGCAAGGCTTGAACTTAGGTAAATACGCTAAGATAATTTACCATGAACCGCTTTTAAGGTGCAGTGTGAGCAGCTCAGGGAACTAAGTGCCGTGAGTTAAATACATTTACGCAACATATCGAATAGGAACGTCTTAATGAAATTATTAGCCTTTGCCGCTAGCAACAGTTCAAAATCAATCAATAAACAATTAGCCACTTATGCCGCGGCACAATTGGCAAACAACGGTGACGTAGCAGTAGAGGTGATAGACATTAATGACTACGAAATGCCTTTATTTAGTGTAGATAAAGAAGCTGTGCTTGGTCAGCCGCAACAGGCGAAAGACTTTTATGAAAAAATAGGTGCTGCTGATGCTATTATCATTGCCTTTGCTGAGCATAATGGCTCGTATACTGCCGCTTATAAAAATTTGTTTGACTGGACTTCACGCATTAATCAAAAAGTATTCCAAAACAAACCTATGGTGTTATTGTCAACGTCAATAGGTGCCGGTGGCGCTGCCTCTGTATTAAAAGCTGCGGTAAACTCTGCGCCTTTTTTTGCTGGTGAGGTGAAAGCCAGTTTATCAATACCGAGTTTTAACGAAAATTTTGACTCAAGCAAGCAAACCTTATTAAACCCTGATTTAAAAGATCAGTTACTTAAAGCACTGTCAACCCTGCGTGCTTAACAAGCAATACAAAATAAACCAAGCGTCGATATTTACCGGTTGTCGGCTGCCGTTTAAGATACACCCTATTTATACAACTTTACTCATGGTAACCAGATGACTACACAAAAACACTTTCCCCATATTAACGGAATAATGCATGCCGAATCAGTCTCGCTTAATGACATAGCAACACAGGTTGGCACGCCTTTTTACTGTTATTCAAACACAGCTATTTGCCAAAACTATCAAGCTTACCAACAGGCATTTGCGACCGCGATGCCTGAGCGGGTTAACGAGCAAGAAACGCTTATTTGTTATGCTGTTAAGGCGAATGGTAACCAAGCCGTGTTGTCAACCTTAGCCAAATTAGGCTCAGGCGCTGATGTAGTGTCTATGGGTGAAATATACCGTGCACGAGCGGCGGGTATTCCCGCAGAAAAAATTGTTTACTCTGGCGTAGCAAAAGTGGAAGCTGAAATTGAATACGCGTTAAACGAAGGCATTTTTCAGTTTAACGTTGAGTCAGAGCCAGAGCTTGAACTGATCAGCCAAGTCGCTACACGTTTAAATAAAGAAGCGGCTATTGCTTTTCGCATTAACCCTGATGTGTGCGCGAATACGCATGCTAAAATATCTACGGGCATGGCTGAAAATAAATTTGGCGTCCCCATTAGCAAAGCACGAATTGCTTATAAAAGAGCTGCAGCCTTACCGAACATCAAAGTACAAGGTGTTGATGTACATATTGGCTCGCAACTAACTCAACTTGCCCCTTTTGAAGAAGCGTATAAACGCATTGGCCAATTAATTGTTGATTTACGCAGTGATGGCCATACCATTAGTGTGGTTGATATTGGTGGCGGTTTAGGCATTACTTACCACGATGAAGTCATTCCAAGCAAAGCGGAATATGCAGCCATAGTTAAAAAACAACTTGGCCACTTAAACTGCAAAATAGTGATTGAACCAGGCCGCTCTTTATTAGGCAATGCCGGCATTTTAGTGTCGAGCGTTGTATATGTTAAAGAAGGTGAAGAACGCCAGTTTTTAATTTTAGACGCAGGCATGAATGATATGATCCGCCCAAGCATGTACGAAGCGCACCATGATATTTTAGCGGTTAACAACAACAACACTGCCCTTGCCACCTACGATGTTGTTGGCCCTGTATGTGAAACAGGCGATACTTTTGCTAAATCACGCCAAGTACATGAGTCAAAATCAGGCGATTTAATTGCGATTATGAGTTGTGGCGCATACGGTGCGGTAATGGCTTCAACCTATAACACCCGTATGTTAGCACCTGAGGTGATGGTAAAAGATAGCGAGTTTGCTGTTGTTAGAGCACGCCCTAGTTACGAAGAAGTAGTGCAAGCTGATTCTGTACCAAGTTGGGTATAATTAGCCTGATAAGGCAGTAACTCAATAACCTCGAATAAAGTTACGAATGGCGGTTGGTTTTTCTTCGCGACTCGTAACTTTATTTCTTTATTTACTCAACAACCTTAACACCAGCTGGCTTCATTACTGGCTTTGGTTAACACCCCTTCTATGTTGGCTAACAACACCCGATACCCTACATTGCCATATAAAGTTTGTCTTCCATTATCAATAAGGTAAGACGGGCTTCCCTTTAAAGCTAAGCTTTTTGCTTGCTGGTAATTATGCATTAAAGCAGCCATAGCACTACCGTTAATAATCGCTTTATTTACTTGAGTACAGTCAAGGCCCGCCTCTGCTAGTAAAGCAAATAAAACATCCATATTACTAATGTCTTGTGCATCAACAAAAAAAGCTTTTCTAAATTTTAGCGCCAGTTCAACACTGCATTGGCTAGAGTAACTGAGCTCTATCGCTTTTAACACTAAATGAGGGTTAGCCGATGAGGTTGGCCTAACTGTAGACCAAATTGCACTGTTTATTTGCGTATATTCATAGGCCGACGCCGATTCAATAACATGCGTAGCAAAACCTTCGTAGCCTCCTTTGTCACGCCATTGTGTCGGTATTTTATTAACCGCATCGCCAAAAACATCTAAATAATGGTAGCGAATGTCAATGCGATCTTTTAGGCTGTCATTTAACGCTTCAATACGGCGCTGAGCAACCCAGGCCCAAACACATAAAATATCACTGTAGTAATCTATTTGCAGTGGCTTCATCTTTCCCCCTTATTTAATAACTTTACGCTTTGCTACCGAGCGCTTAACACGCGTTAAACTCACCGCAAATGTCATCTAGGGCACAAGTAATAACCCAAACATGCTTATAGCCAACACGAATAAGTTGCTCTGCGGCGAAGGCTGCTCTTGCACCGGTAGCGCAATGAATGAAAATGGCTAAGTTTTCGTCTGGGTACTGTTCTAGCATTTTCATTTCTAATAGCCCGCGAGGAATATTAATCGCCCCCGCACCTGACTGTGCAGCGAACTCAGCGGGCTCTCTCACATCAATTAAAATACCGTTAGTTTGCTGACGTTTAGTTGCCGCCTCGGCAGCGCTAATTGTATTAAGCGACAAAAAGGCCTGAGCCATCACTTCTGGGATTGTTTTTAACATATTTGTTCCTTGCTTCAATGAAATAGGTAAATTTTTAGTAATGGTTAACGGCATTGGGCATTAGAGTCTTTTAACCCTAATTTTTTCAAAATGGTCATCATTAAACACCATTGACTAAACGATGACTGTAACAAGTTAACACCGATAAAAGCAGTAAACCATACCCAATTTGGCGAGTGGAACTGGGTTAATAATAGTGAAACCAAAATCATGGTACCGGCCACTAAACGCAGTGCTTCATTTACTGTCATGTTGTTCTCCTAATAATCTATTTAATGGGTTAAGTGTCGTTAAGTAAAGGGTAACCAACAGCACTTGTTAAGCAACTATTAATTTAGCACAAACTAAATTACCAATTGCTTATATATTTTATATTAGCCTTTACTAAAGTAAAGTACAATAGTAGACTTAAGGAAATTTACTCGCAATAAACTCGACTCAATATGATAACTGACCAAACAAAATTACTTGAAAGCGCCCAACTTGTGGCCAGTATTTTAAAACAACTGTCTAACCCTTATCGGCTGATGGTGCTTTGTTGCCTTGCTAATGGAGAGCTTACGGTGGGTGAGCTAAATGAACAAATTGACCTGTCACAGTCGGCATTGTCACAACATTTAGCAAAATTAAGAGAAAGTGAAATAGTCACTACCAGGCGTGAGTCACAAACGATTTATTACCGTATTGCTGACCAAAAAATTAAGCATTTATTAGCAGTACTTCAGCAACAATTTTGTGAAGACAACTAACTAAACCCTTTACTAAACTGATAACTGAACAGATAACGGACACTCAACCAATATGCAAATGCCGACTAACTTTACCGCTAAATTACTGAGCACAGTGTTACACAGTAAGATGCCTTTTATCATACTGATACTTTCTATGGTTGCTGGGCTTATGGCGCTGAAATACACGCCTCGCGAGGAAGAGCCCCAAATAGTGGTGCCTATGGTTGACGTGATGGTTAGTGCTCCTGGGGTTGATGTGCAGCAAGTTGAACGCTTAGTGACCACGCCGTTAGAGAAGTTATTAGCGCAGGTCAATGGGGTTGAGCATGTTTATTCGGTTAGCCATAATAGCCAAGCAGTGGTCACTTTGCGGTTTCATGTGGGGCAAAACCGTGAACAAGCATTACTTAATACCTATAATAAACTACACTCAAATACTGATAAAATTCCCGCTATTGTCAGTAACTGGCAGGTAAAACCCATTGAAGTCGACGAAGTACCCATTGTTATGCTGGGTTTGTGGAGTAGTGACAGCAGCACAGTAGATGATTATCACTTACGTCGGTTAGCCGAAGAAGTCGCCACTTTTTTACAAGCAATCGACAACACCAGTGAAGTGAATGTGGTTGGCGGCCGTGCCAGAGAAATTCAAGTTAATATAAATCCTGAACAGATGACGGCCAGAAAAATTGCCATTAAGGACGTATTTAACGCCATTCAGTCTTCAAATGCTTTGCAATACCAAGGCAATATAACCTTAGCGCAGCAATCTTTTCGGCTAGAAAGCGGTGATGTTTTTAGAGACATAAACGCTTTACAACAAACACCAGTAAGTGTTGTTGATGGCAGTGTGGTTTTATTAAAAGACATTGCGACCATTATTGACGGCCCCAGCGAACAAAGTAACTACACTTGGATAGACTTTGCTAATGGTTACCAAAGCGAACGTTATAAAAGCCAGAGCGACCACCCTGTTGTTACTATTAGTGTTGCCAAACAACGTGGTAGTAACGCTGTTACTGTCGCGCAGCAGGTACACGATAAAATTCATCAACTGCAGCAGTCTATTTTTCCAGACAAGGTGCATGTGGAAGTATTGCGTGATTATGGCGAAACTGCCAATGAAAAAGTGAATGACCTTACCACAAGCTTAGCCTTTGCTGTATTTACTGTTGTTGTTTTTATTGCCGTATTTTTAGGCTGGCGTTCAGCCGTGGTTGTAGGTTTAGCCGTGCCTATTTGTTACGGCATTACCTTAGCGTTAGATTTACTGTTTGGTTACACAATTAACCGGGTAACGCTTTTTGCTTTGATCTTGTCACTGGGCCTACTGGTTGACGACCCCATTACTGGCGTTGACAACATTGCGCGTTACTTAAAAACACAAGGCGGCACTTTACAAGATAAAATTGTCGGCGCTATTAACGAAATACGTGTGCCACTGTTAATGTCAACCGTGACCATAGTGCTGGCTTTTGTGCCTTTAGCATTTATTACTGGCATGATGGGCCCTTACATGGCGCCGATGGCGTTTAATGTGCCGTTAAGTGTGATCAGCTCTACCCTAGTGGCCTTTTTAGTTACGCCCTGGTTAGCCGCAAAATTTATTAAACCTAAAGCGGCAACTGATAGCGCAACGCAGCATAACCCCAACCAAGGTTTTGGCCAGTTTTATCGCCGGGTTCTAACACCATTATTAGACAGTAGAAAAAAAGGCAAGTTAGTTTTATGGCTGGTATTAGTGCTATTTATTTTAGCGGCTTTATTACCCGTTATACGTTTAGTGCCGTTAAAGCTGCTTCCTTTTGACAATAAAAATGAAGTGCAAATTATTATTGATATGCCAGAAAGTGCCACATTAGAGCAAACAGCAGCAATAGCTAAACGCGTATCGACTCAAGTTCAAGCGTTACCAGAGGTGAAAGCGATTGCCGCTTATGTGGGTACCTCGTCTCCCATAGACTTTAACGGCATGGTACGGCAATACTATCAGCGCCAAGCACCCCATATGGCTGATTTACGTATAGTGTTACTTGATAAATTACAACGCGAGCATCAATCACATGCGGTTGTGCTACGCTTAAGGGCGCAGTTAAAGTCTTTAACTGACACCAGCCTTGCTGCTGATGGTATTAAAATAAAAGTGGTAGAAGTGCCACCAGGGCCGCCAGTATTAAGTACCTTAGTAGCCGAACTGTATGGCGACGAATTTACCCAGTACAGTGAGTTACAACAAGCGGCTAGCCTAGTTGAACAAAGATTAAAGCAAGAAGCCCATGTCGTTGAGGTTGACTCTACCGTTGGCGGTAACCAAACAAGTTTGCGCTTTATTACAGACAAAACCAAAGCGGCATTGTCGGGTATTTCAACACAAGACGTTAACCAAGCATTGACGGTCGCCAATAGTGGCCAAGTAGCGGGTTATTTATACACAAACCATGAAGCATCGCCCTTGGCTATTAAGGTGAAATTGCCCATAGCACAGCGCGAAAGTTTAGCTGATTTGTACCGGTTAACCATTAAGGGGCAAGCCGGCATAGTACAAACAACAAGCCCTCAAGGGATTGACATGGCTCCTCAACCACTAGTAGCTTTGGGTGAGTTAGGGCAATTTGAGCAGCACACTAGCGACCAAGCCATTTTTCATAAAGACTTAAAGCCCGTTGTTTATGTTACCGCAGATATTTCTGGTAGAACGCCAGCAGCGATCATTGCCGATATTCATAGTGATTTACGCTATGGCAACAGTGACAGTAAGCTTAAAGACGAAGAGCATACGCCGTTAGCAAGCCAAGACAGTCATTGGCAAAGCCGCACATTTTTATCCAGCGGTGGTGGTAATACCTGGTATTTACCGAGCAATATCAACTTATCTTGGGGGGGCGAAGGTGAATGGCGCATTACCGTAAGAGTGTTTCGTGATATGGGGATTGCTTTTGCTTTTGCCTTAACAGCTATCTTTTTTGTGCTACGGATACAAACGGGATCAGCGGCGTTATCCGGTATTATAATGTCTGCGATTCCGTTAACGGTTATTGGCATTATGCCTGGCTTTTTTATGCTAAATCAATTTGGTGAGCGCACTATAGCGGGTGCGCCTGAGCCTGTGTTATTTACCGCGACCGCCATGATAGGCATGATAGCGCTGGCCGGCATAGTAGTGAGGAACTCGTTAATTTTAATAGAGTTTATCACACAAGCACGTGACAACGGCGAACCCATCAAAGAAGCACTTATTCAAGCGGGTTCAGTACGCATGCGCCCAGTATTACTGACCGCGGGTACAACCTTGCTCGGCAATTTAATTATTACGTTAGATCCGGTTTTTAGCGGCTTAGCGCTTGCCATTATTTTTGGCATTATTTCGTCGACTATTTTTACCTTACTGGTTGTCCCTATTGTTTACTTACTGATATTTGACCAAGAAAATCAGCAAACGCCAGTAAATAAGCAAACGCCAGCAAAGCCAAACAATGCCTTAGCACAGGAAAAATCATGACTCAACAAAACAGACAAACAAAACTACAAGCAAGCACGTTAAACAAAGTGCTACTGCCGATTGTCGCGATAGCTATTTTATTAATCATGGTGGCTTGGCTAGCGGGCTCATTTGATGAAAAAGTAGCACCTGGCTTAAACAATACGGCAAGTGCAACAAGCGTTAAAACCAGTGATATTTATCATGTTGTCGCAAAGCCTAGCGCTATATTTGAGCCTGTTGCTGCAAGTATTGCCGCTAAACAAACCACTATTATATCTTCTCGTTTACTTGCCAGAATTAAGACCATTGAAGTAAATGCCGGCGACAAAGTAACCCAGGGTGACAAATTAATAGCACTGGAGAGCGAGGAGTTAACATCACAAGTATTACAAGCTAAGCAAAATGTTATTGCCTTACAGGCGCGTTACCAAGAAGCGAAACAAAATTTTAAGCGCACCAAAGAACTACTGGCAAAACAATTGATTTCAACCGTGGACTTTGACCAGGCTACGGCGGTTTATCAAAGTATACTTGCTGAATTAACCGCTGCTAAACAACGGCTATCTCAAGCAGAAACAGCGCTAAGTTATGCCACATTAACCGCGCCCATTAGTGGTTTAATTGTTGACCGCTTTGCACAACCTGGCGACACGGCACAAGCAGGTGCTAAGTTATTATCCTTGTATAACCCGTTACTGTTACAAGTAGAAGCACAAGTGCGAGAGCAATTAGCGCTGACACTCACCGTTGGCCAAAAAATTGATATTGAATTACCCAGCATGAATAAAACCATTGTTGGCCAAATTGAAGAAATTGTTCCGGCGGCTAATACCGGTTCGCGCACCTTCTTGATTAAGGCAAGAATTACCACCAATGAAAGCTTATTACCTGGCATGTATGCACGCATATTAATACCTGCAGGCGAGCAAACCCGTATTATTATTCCGGCTGATAAGGTGGCTCGCGTTGGCCAATTAACCTTTATTTGGCTAAAGCGTCATGACACAATTGAACGCCGTTTTGTGCAATTAGGTAAAATGCTACCTAATAACACTGTAACTGTTATTTCAGGCTTAACAAATGGCGATGAAATTATTGCACCTTTACACAATTAGCGGTAAATTGTTCATTATTGTAGTATAAAAAAATTATAACAAAGGGATGATAGTCAATGTTCGGATTACCCAGTAAAGCTGCTTATAGTGCGTTGCAGCAAGAAAATGCAAAGTTGAAAGAACAAATTACGTTATTACAAGCGGCAGCCGATAACGCTCACCTTGAAAACCAACAGTTAGTGCAAGACATGGCCAGTAATACCGAACGTTATCGCCACCAAGAAGAAATAAACGCCTTGTGGTTAGGCTCGGCTGAGTTAGTCGATAATGTTCGCCAAGAACTTGCTGCAACCGCTAGCGAACTGGTGGAGCACCGCGATGAATTTCAATCATCTCAAAACTTGTTCAACGACATTCTCGCTATGTTGTCGACCACCAGCACCAATACTAGCCAAATTAACAGTGATAGCCAAAGCGCCTCAACCTCGGTTGATAACTTAAAATCGGCCACTGCGGGTATTAATGATTTTGTTAATATTATTAAAGGTATTTCTGATCAAACCAACTTACTTGCTTTAAATGCTGCGATTGAGGCAGCAAGAGCCGGTGAGCAAGGGAGAGGTTTTGCCGTTGTTGCCGATGAAGTAAGAACCTTAGCACAGCGCTCGGCAGAAGCGTCTAATGAAATTTCAAACCTGATTGAACAAGTAAACCAACAAATGGAACAAGTGATTGAAGATATTCATGGTGTTGGCACAAAAAGTAGTGACATTAGTGACAGTACTGTCACCATAGAAGCTACGGCCAATAATATTGTCGATCTCTCTAAGAATATGTATTCGGTTATTACGCATTCAACGGCTGACGCTTTTATACAAACCGTTAAAATGGATCATGTGGTTTGGAAGCTAGAAATTTACCAAACTATGCTAGGTCTGTCTGATAAAGGCGCAGATGATTTTGCCAGCCATCGCGACTGCCGCTTAGGGCAATGGTATTTTAATGGCGAAGGCGCCGAAAAGTATGCTGACTATAGCGCCTTTAAACAACTGGATAAACCCCATGCCCAAGTGCATGACTACGGGTTAAGTGCATTAGCAGCAATAAAATCAGGTAATATGGCACAAGCTGTTAAAGACTTAGCGGTAATGGAAAGCGCCAGTGTTGAGGTGATAAATATACTTACGTCCTTGTCACATCAAATTAAACGTCAGTAAACGCCACTCAAACTCCCCCTAAATGCTCGGTTAGCTAATTAATTTACGCTAACCGATTGTTCAATACTAAAGCAAAGTCTCTTCCCCTTGCTAAGATGTGGCGAGTTACTTAAAATGACGTTAATTAATTCATCGACCTTTTTGGATTCTCATGGCATTACCAGATAAATTTATATTTTCAATGAACCGCGTAAGTAAAGTGGTTCCTCCTAAGCGTACTATTTTAAAGAATATTTCACTGTCATTTTTCCCTGGGGCTAAAATTGGCGTGCTCGGTTTAAATGGCTCTGGTAAGTCTACCTTGCTACGTATTATGGCGGGCATAGACACAGAGTTTGAAGGTGAAGCTGGCGCACTAGCGGGAACAAAAATTGGTTATTTACCGCAAGAGCCACAGTTAGATGAAAACAAAACCGTACGTGAAGTTGTTGAAGAAGCCGTTGCTACGGTTAAAAACGCACTAAAGCGCTTAGATGAAGTATACAATGAGTATGCTGAAGAAGGTGCTGACTTTGACGCCCTTGCCAAAGAGCAGGGCCAATTAGAAGACATTATTAACACCCAAGACGGCCATAATATTGATAATGTGTTAGAGCGTGCCGCCGACGCTTTGCGTTTACCCCCTTGGGAGCAAAAAATAGCGGTGCTTAGTGGTGGTGAACGCCGCCGCGTAGCGTTATGTCATTTATTATTACAAAAGCCCGACATGCTGCTGCTAGATGAACCGACCAACCACTTAGATGCTGAGTCTGTCGCTTGGTTAGAGCGTTTCTTGCATGACTACCCTGGTACGGTTGTTGCGATCACCCATGACAGGTATTTCCTTGACAATGTGGCTGGTTGGATTTTAGAGCTTGACCGCGGCGAAGGGATTCCATGGGAAGGTAATTATTCGTCATGGCTTGAGCAAAAAGATGCCCGTTTAGCTCAAGAAGGCAAGACGGAAAACGCACTACAAAAAACCATTAAACAAGAACTAGAGTGGGTACGCTCAAATCCAAAAGCGCGCCAAGCTAAAAGTAAAGCACGTATGGCCCGCTTTGAAGAGCTTAGTAGCCAAGAAAGCCAAAAACGTAATGAAACTAACGAACTTTATATTCCACCAGGGCCACGTTTAGGCGATAAAGTACTTGATGTACACAATTTACGTAAGTCGTTCGATGGCCGTGTATTAATTGATGACTTAAGCTTTAGCATTCCTAAGGGCGCTATTGTTGGCATTATTGGCGCTAATGGTGCAGGTAAATCAACCTTGTTCAAAATGATGACAGGTACAGAGCAACAAGACTCTGGCACCATTGACATTGGTGACACGGTTAAACTGGCCAGCGTTGACCAATTTCGTGATGACATGGACGAAAACAATACGGTTTACCAAGAAATATCAGAAGGACATGATATTTTACAAATTGGCACTTACGAAATACCTAGCCGCGCCTATTGTTCGCGCTTTAACTTTAAAGGTAATGACCAACAAAAGTTAATTAAAGACTTATCAGGTGGTGAGCGTAATCGCGTTCATTTAGCCAAGTTAGTGAAAACTGGCGGTAATTTATTATTATTAGATGAGCCAACCAATGATTTAGACGTTGAAACTCTGCGCGCGCTTGAAGAAGCCATTTTAGAGTTCCCTGGCTGTGCTATGGTTATTTCACATGACCGCTGGTTTTTAGACAGAATAGCCACCCATATTTTAGATTACCGTGATGAAGGTGAAATAAACTTCTTTGAAGGTAACTTTAGTGACTATGAAGCATGGTTGAAAAAAACTTTAGGTGCTGCAGCCATTGAACCTCGTCGCATTAAATACAAAAAAATAGGTTAAAGAAACACTAGGCACTTAATTTTTAAGTGCCTTTTTTTTAAAAGGCAGTTATGCTAAAACTATAATTTAAACAACGACGACATACTTAGATGAACGATAGACGACAATTTACCCGTATATTATTTTCAATCACAGCTGAGCTTAATATTGAGGGTGAGATCTATCCGGTATCTATTCATGATATTTCGCTTAATGGTGCTTTAGTCAGCCTAATAAATGCTGAGCAAGGCCTACAAGGTAAGTTAGGTTCGTTGATATTTTTCTTATCTGATAACGAATTACAAGTTACCATGGACATTGCTGTAGTGCATGAGCAAGGTAATGAGATAGGCTTACAATGCAATGCGATAGACATTGACAGTGTAACCTTGTTACGCCGTTTAATTGAGTTGAACTTAGGCGATAACCAGCAACTGCATAAAGAAATAAAGCAACTGACCCGAATAAAAGCGCCGTGACAAACCCCTTGGTGGTTTACCATGAAACAAACGCTATGCTAGAAAATTAATTTAAACAGGTTTTACCCCTTAAGGATTTCTGATGAACCATATTGTAATCTCATGCATTGGTGCCGACAAAACAGGCATAGTAGACTCTTTATCTGATGTGATTAATCAGCACGAAGGAAACTGGCAAGTCAGTAGCTTACATCATTTGTCTGGTTTTTTTGCTGGTGTTATTGAGGTGGCCGTTAGTAAAGAAAATACCCAAGCACTGGTGCATGCCCTTAGCCATATTGACGGCTTAAGCTGCCAAGTAGAAATAGCCAAGGCAAGCTCAGAAAAGGCAAGCTCAAACTTAATACTTGAACTCACCGCGAATGACAGAGTTGGTATAGTGCAAGAAATTTCATCGGTTATTCACCAACAAGAAGGCAACTTAATTAAGCTGGTGAGCGCACAAGTAAGCGCCCCGCATACGGGGCAGTTAATGTTTAATGCTAAGGCACAAGTTGCAATACAGGACGCTAAAATAGACTCATTAGTTAGCGCTCTAGAGCATATTGCCGACGATTTGATGGTAGATATTGCCAGAGTTTAACACTTAACATAAGGCAAACAATTGCCAATAGTGCCACTGTGTTTGCTTTAATAGGTGAAGCAAATGCTGTTATTAGCTTTGTCTTTAGCGTTTAATAAAACCAGCGGTATTCGCCACTGGTTTAGTTTTTAATTTTTTACCTTTTGTGTGGTTTTACCAGAAAAACGGTAACCTGCCCCGCGTACCGTTTGAATAAAGTCTTCATGGCCTGAGCCTGAAATAGCTTTTCTTAGTCGACGAATATGCACGTCAACGGTTCTGTCTTCAACATAGACATTAGTGCCCCAAACGTTATCCAGTAATTGCTCCCTTGAATAAACACGCTCTGTGTGTGTCATAAAAAAGTGCAATAAACGAAACTCGGTTGGGCCAAGATCTAATGCAACTTCATCAATCGTGACATGATGAGAAACAGGATCAAGCTTTAAGCCATGAAACTCTACTTTTTCGGCTAATAAGGTGGGTGACACTCGGCGAATTACCGCTTTAATACGAGCAATTAATTCTTTAGGTGAAAAAGGTTTCGTGACATAGTCATCAACGCCGGCATCTAGCCCTCTTACTTTATCGTCTTCATCAGCACGTGCGGTAAGCATAATAATAGGAATATTACGGCTATATTCTCCTTGCTTTAACTCCTTCGCTAACTTCACGCCTGTGCCGCCGGGTAACATCCAGTCTAACAAGATCAAGTCAGGATAAGGCTCTACAATTTTTTCCTTTGCTTCTTTTATGTCAACCGCTTCTACCGCGTTAAAACCATTTTGTTCTAAAACAAAAGTGATCATTTCTCTGATAGGTGCCTCATCTTCAACGACTAAAATATAACCACTCATACTTATCCCTTACTTCCAGTAATTTTCAATGTCGCTATTATGCAGAACAAAGATGACACTTTTGTGACAGCCCGCCACGCGACAAAATTAATTAACCGCTGATAATTAACGTTTTATATGGCAGGGCTGCTGTTAAACACCGTGAATAACTTTTATCTCACGTTAATGACTGGTGTTAAAATTCATACTGAATACCCACCCCTAAATAGTCGGCATCTGTATTTTTCGCTTTAAGGTCAAAGGTGGTATAAAAAGCATAGAGTTTAGTGCTTGCTGCTAACTTATAATCTAGACCGGCTGAAATACCAGCATGCTTACTTCCCCCTTTGTGGTCGGCCATTTGATATTGCCCTTTTATGGTTGCAGCACCAAGTGGGTATTTAGCCGACAGCAAAATACCGTCCATTTCAGCACCGCTCGCCACACTTTCTTGATTTTGTAGCACCAAGCCAAGCGTAACATCCGCCAATTTGCCCTGCACCGTTGCTCTGATGGTGTTATATTTTTCTGCCTCGCCGTTTTGATCACTTGCTATGCCGTCTTTTGACTTACCTATGACTTCAGCGTCATAAGCAAGTGCAGCATAGAAGGTGGATGTTTTAAGGTTTTTATCACCATAAAAAGCTGCCAGTGAAAATGCTTCTTTACCATCAGCAATATAAGTAGCGCCTAAGTGAAAACCATTTAATGTAGGGGATTTGTAGGTCACACTGTCACTGACACGGTTTTCACCGACCCAAAGGTAGCTAATATCACCATTTAAATCATTAAACAAATCTACTTTACCTTGTGATTGTTTTAATATGGAGTCGTTTTTCCCTAATAAAACCTCACCAAAAACGCCTTTTAAACCAATATATTGATTACGCGCAGTAAAGGCATCGTCAGCATCACCATCTATATCGACTTGAAATTCAGCTTGGTAAACCACTTCAAAGAAGTCATTCACTTTTTCTGTTCCTTTAAAGCCAATGCGTGATGCATTACTGTTCATTTCAGTATAACTACCATAGCCATCATCAGAAGATTGTAATGAGACATTTGCTCGCCCATAAATATCAATATTTGCCGCGAATGTCGGTAGGGCTATCACTGAAGACAGTGCTAGTGCCAGTGTACTTTTTACTCGTTTCATTTTTTGTGCCTCTTATCATTAAAATAGCTTTCTATTTTTAATGTGTTTCATACAATAGAAATCATTGCAGTGCGTTAATTTACTCAAGCGAATGTAGCTACCTGGGAATTTTTCGTCTGTGTTAACGCTATTATTACATATATATGACAGTATAAGAGGACAAGCAGCTTAATTACAGCAACCTAGCACCATTTAAAGTGCAAAACTTTATGAATGGTCACTTACTCACCTTATTTTGCTATTTTATTGTAAAAACATTGTAATCTTTTGATAAAATTAGCTAAAGTCATAAGAATACTACTGTGAATATTAACAAAGTTAATTTATATGAAAATAAAAAGCCTCTCTCGTAAACTGCTCACTCGAGTATTATCTTTTTATTTTATCTTAACGGTTACCGTAACCGGTATTCAAATTGTTGCTGAGTATTTCAACACAAAAAACCATATTAATAGTGAACTACTGACCTTAGAAAAAACGATTAGCGGTAGTTTAACGCGCGCGGTATGGGAGTTAAATACTCAGCAAGCTATTGATATTTCTGAGGGGCTTGTCGCGTTTCCGATGATCAAAGGTATTACGGTAACTGACGAGTCAAATAAAATTATTGCGCAGTTAGGCGAGGTAATATCCCCCGAAAAAGTCAATATTGAAAAAGTTTCCTTAAATGGCTCTGAGGGTATTAGCTCGATATCAGAAGGTTTATTTGGTCACTCATTTCCACTTGTGTTTGAGTTTTCGGGGCGCACCACTTCTGTCGGACGCGTTACACTATTATCAAGCGATGCCGTTATTTTTAGCCGGATCAAGGTGGGTATCTATTTTCTTATTGGCAATGCCTTAGTGAAAACCGCTTTTTTAGTGTTTTTATTTACCCTCGCTTTTAATAAGCTTTTAACCACACCGCTAAATGAACTCACCTTACAAATTAGAAGCTTTGATTTAGATGATCCCGAGGCTTCTAAGCTACATTCTGTCAACTACGAAAAAAACGAGCTGAATATTCTCGAAGACGCCTATAACAACTTAATCAGTGAATTGGTTGAGTTTAAAGAAAAGTTGGCGCTCTCAAAACAAGAAACCGACAAAGCCAGAGATCAACTTGATGAAAACAATTTATTACTTGAGCAAGAAGTTGCCAGTAAAACCTCCTCGTTAAGCAGCACCATGCTGGAAATGGAGGTTCAACAAAAAGAACTCTTAGAACAAAAACAAAGTTTGCAAGCAGAGAATGCTCGCCACCGTAAAACTGAGCAAACCCTTACCACAACCAATAAAGATTTAATTCGCTCTATTACTGAATTAAATAAAGCAAAAGAGCGGTTACTAGAAACAGAGAAGCTGGCGTCACTAGGGCAAATTTCTGCGGAAGTATCTCATGAACTAGCCACCCCTCTTAGCATAAGTATCACTTCATCCTCTTATTTACTTGAACAAATAAACCAGTTACAACAAAGCCTTGATCAGAAAAAAATAACCAAAAGAGGCATAGAAAACTTTATTGAAAATGCCAAACAAAGCACTGAGTTGTTAACCAACAACCTATACAGAGCGTCAGAGCTACTTAATAGTTATAAACATATTGCAATAGACCAGGCCAGTGACAAAGTTCGTACCATTAATGTTGCCAGCTATCTTGATGAAATAATACAGTCTATTCACCCTAAGTTAAGAAAAACCAATCACAGCATAAAAGTGACCTGTGACAAATCAATTGAAGTGTATAGTCACCCGGGCGCCATAGCACAAATAATCATTAATATGATAATGAACTCTATCATTCATGGCTTTGAGCAAATTAATCGCGGTGAGATAACCATTGACGTAAAGCACCAAGACGAAAAACTTATTATTCACTATGCTGATAACGGCCATGGCGTAAGCCCGCAAGGCATGGATAAGTTATTTGACGCATTTTATACGACTAAGCCGGGCGAAGACGGCTCTGGTTTAGGCACGCATATTATTCACAACCTAGTAAAAGACACCTTAAACGGTACTATTACCGCCCAAAGTGAAATAGATAAAGGGTTAACTTATCACATAGAAATACCCGACATGCGCAGCTAGCAGTGTTATTATTTAAGTGCTGTTAACCTAACAAGCATCGATAGATGACTGGTGACGAAACTTTTGATAATAAGTTTTCATAAATGCTAATGATCCACCTGCGCTTTTCAGGTAATATAGCCTTCTTTAAAATTAGCCTCACGTCTGATTAACACTGTGAGCAATTAAGCTAGGATTTAGCATATGTGGTTTAAGAACCTATATTTTTTCGCTTTTACTCGCCCTTTTGAACATTCAGAACAAACGTTAGAAAAACACCTCAATGAACACCTGTTCACCCCGTGTGGCTCAACAGAAATGTCGCATTTTGGCTGGGTTAATGCCTTGGGTAAACATGGGCAGTCAAGTGTTCACACGGCTAATGGCAACTTCTTAATTTGCGCAAGAAAAGAAGAAAAAATATTGCCTGCACCTGTTATCAAAGACATGGTAGAAGAAAAAGTGAACCTACTTGAACAAGAGCAAGGTAGAGGGGCAACTAAAAAAGAAAAAGAGCAGTTTAAAGAAGATATTATTTTTGAATTACTCCCGCGTGCTTTTTCACGTATTTCAGACACTCACGCGTATATTAGCCCTAAAGATAACATTATTGTTATTAACGCCAGTGCCCGTGGTAAGGCTGAAGACTTACTGGCACTGCTGCGCAAAGTATTAGGTACCCTGCCTGTGACAAGTTTAGAGCCAGATGTTCAAGCCGATGAAACCATGACTGATTGGTTAATAAAACAAAATTTGGGGCCTAAATTTACCTTAGGAATGGAAGCAGAATTTAACGCCTTAGGAGATGATGGAGCCGTTATTCGGGTTAAGAACCAAGACCTGGGCAGCGAGGAAATCAAGTCTCACCTAGACGCTGATAAATACATGGTAAAGGTCGCGCTAGAATGGGATGAGTCTTTATCTTTTATGCTTTGTGATGATTTATCAGTTAAGCGCATTAAGTTTTTTGACGTTATTCAAGAGCAAAACGACGACATAGATAGCAGCGATGTGGTGGCTAAACTCGATGCTGATTTTGCCTTAATGGCTGGTGAGTTAAACCGCTTTATTCACGACTTACTTAACGAATTTTCACTTAAAACAACTGATTTACTAGAAAATGACTAAAATATTTTAATCAAAAAAATTATTTATTTGGAGTAACAATGACAATTATCAAAATGGCAGACTTAACACTAACCAATAAGCGTGTGTTAATTCGTGAAGATTTAAACGTGCCTGTACACGACGGAGTGATTACCTCTGATGCTAGGTTGCAAGCAGCCTTACCAACCATTAAACATGCATTAGAAGCAGGCGCTAAAGTGATGGTTATGTCACACCTTGGCCGTCCTACTGAAGGCGAACACACCGAAAAACACTCTTTAAAACCAGTGGCTGATTACCTAGCGGGCGTGCTTAATTACCCCGTACGCCTAGTTAAAGATTACTTGTCGGGTGTTGAAGTGGGCGCTGGTGAACTGGTTATTTTTGAAAACGTACGCTTTAATCAAGGCGAAAAAAGTAATGATGACGCATTAGCCAAACAACTAGCGAGCCTTTGTGATGTGTTTGTCATGGATGCATTCGGTACAGCGCATCGTGCACAAGCAAGTACGCATGGCGTAGCAAAATTTGCCCCTGTTGCCTGTGCAGGCCCTTTATTAGTGAATGAGCTTGATGCACTAGCAACAGCACTAGACAACCCTGCCCGCCCACTTGTGGCCATTGTAGGTGGTTCAAAGGTCTCTACTAAGTTAACGGTATTACATTCATTATCAAAAATTGCTGACACTGTGATTGTGGGTGGCGGCATTTCAAACACCTTTGTGGCTGCAGCAGGCAATGAAGTTGGAAAATCACTCTATGAAGCTGATTTAATCCCTGAAGCACAACGCTTATGTAAACAGACACAAGTGATATTTGCCGACGATGTTACGGTAACACATGACGAGTTTAGTGACTGGAAACACGATTCAGCCACGGTAATTAAAGCGGCATCTGAGGTTGACGCTGAAGACGACATTATTGATTACGGGCCAAAAACCGCTGAAAAAGTGGCCAATATAATTAAAGATGCTGGCACGATTTTATGGAATGGCCCTGTTGGTGTGTTTGAAATAGATGCTTTCGCTAAAGGCACTGAAGTTATTTCAAATGCAATAGCGCAAAGTACAGCGTTTTCAATTGCTGGCGGTGGCGATACGTTAGCCGCGGTAGACAAGTACAATATTAAAGATAAAGTGTCTTATATCTCTACAGGCGGCGGCGCTTTCTTAGAGTTTTTAGAAGGTAAAAAATTACCTGCTGTAGAAATATTAGAACAAAGAGCTAAAGCGCAGTAGAATACTCGCAACGGGAAAGCAGGCCTAGCTAGCTTTCCCGTTATTTTGCGCTACAGGCGCGTTAATACCTGTAACAAAATTAAAACCCTCATCTTACTAAAGATGAAAAACATATAAAATAAAGACTATACTCAAATATATGAGTAAGTTACGCACCCAAATCAACTGAGTTTTCAACGTAGGAAACTCAAATCTAAGGAGAATATTATGTCTTCAGGTTCATCTGCAATAGCGTCAATGCTTAACAAAGTGACCTCTGAAAATGGATTTATCGCTGCACTCGACCAAAGCGGCGGCAGTACCCCAAAAGCACTGGCTTTATATGGTATTGAAAGTAGTGAGTTTGCCAATGACGAGCAAATGTATGATTTAGTACACCAAATGAGAACTCGCATCGTCACAAACAGCGCCTTTACAGGTGACAAACTACTTGGCGCTATTTTATTTGAAAACACACTAGACAGAGCCTTTTTAGGTAAGCCCGCTGCACAATATTTGTGGCAAGAAAAACAAGTTGTCCCTTTTCTTAAAGTTGACAAAGGACTGTGTGACGAAGCCAATGGTGTGCAATTAATGAAACCAATGCCAGCGCTTGATGCTTTACTTGATAAAGCCGTTGCTCAAGATGTTTTTGGCACTAAAATGCGCTCTGTGATTAAGTTAGCAAACCAGCAAGGTATTAATGAGGTGGTTGCTCAACAGTTTGCCGTAGCTAAACAAATACTTGCCAAGGGTTTAACGCCAATTATTGAGCCTGAAATAGACATCAACAGCCCTGAAAAATCAGCCGCTGAAACCTTGCTTAAAGCAGCATTACTGAGTGAGTTAAATAATTTAGCTGACGAGCAAAAAGTGATGTTAAAACTCACCTTACCTGATACTGATAACTTCTACCTTGATTGCATTAACCACAAAAATGTTATTAAAGTCGTCGCCTTGTCTGGTGGTTATACTCGAGAAGATGCCAACAATAAAGTTGCTGCTAATCAAGGGATGATTGCTAGCTTTTCTCGCGCATTAACTCAAGGGCTTAACGCTAAACAGTCTGAAGCAGAGTTTACAGCCACGTTAAATAGCACCATCGACAGCATTTACGCTGCGTCAATCACCTAATAGCCCTACCTCAACCCAAGCTTTGTTATTTCACTAAGCTCAGGTTAATGAGTAAACCGCCCTTATGTATTGCCTTTAAAAGGGATAGTAAAGGCGGTTAACTTCCTTACAACACCCCAAAATAAAGGTTATTGTTCCCCTTTACCTACTGAGCTAACGGGTATAAAGTGGTAAGTTCTGCCCACTTTTTAGACGTTAAGCCAAAAACTTACTTTAAAATACGAAGAACTTCTTTATAATAGCGTTATTTAAAGTTTTGATTTACTTTTAGCCGAAATTACGCCTCGCTTGTACATTTGCTTATAAATCTGCTTTTACTTGGTTCTGAAGCGCCGATACGCCTTTAGTAATATTATTTCGCATAAAATTGAGTCTACAATGCTTCGTTCATTTATTTTTTTATTGCTTTTTACTTTGCCCTTTAGCTTATATGCACAAATAAGCCATACTGCCGCTGATCACACTCAGCCTTTCGTCAGTGATAAAAAGCCAGCTTCCAGAGCAAGTGCCGCAGATGTTATCGCCAGCCTTGAGCCACCTGTGCAAGCTAAAAGTATTAGAACACCTCCACTTTTAAGAGGTTCACTTGAGTTAGGGTTACTGTATAAAACCGGTAATACTAAAAGTGGTGATGTTAGAACAGGCTTAGATTTTCGCTTTGAAAGAGATGCCTGGGTAAGTTTATTAAATGTAGATTTACTGTTAAAAAAAGCAGATGTTGAAAACAGCGATGGTGATAAGAAGTTTAAAGTAACCGACCAAAAGTGGACCGTGTCTTCACAAACAAACTATAACTTAGATAATAAAGAAAAAAACTATATCTATGGCAACTTATGGTATGAAGAAAATGAGTTTAGTGGTTTTGAAAGTCAAAGCTCTATCTCTACTGGTTGGGGTCGCCATTGGTATCGAAGTAACGACGCCTCACTTTGGGGGGATATAGGCCCAGGGTATAAGCGTGATTTATACAAAGCAACCGATACTGACGCTGCGTATTCAGCCGCAACCTTTATTGTGCAAATGCAAGGGCTGTATATAATAAAGTTAAGTGAGCACCTCGAATTAAAAGAACATTTAAGCGCAAAACAAGCACTTGATACCGATGAAAATAGCATTTATAAGTCTGAAACAGTCATTACAACCAAACTGATTTCAACATTACAGTTAAAGTTTACCTTAACCTTGGGTTATAATACTAAGGTTGATGCAGACCAGAAGAATCTAGACACACAAACAGCAGTTACCTTGGTCTATAGCTTTTAGTCCAACTAAACTAACACTAATTGAATAGTTAGTGACCTTCATATTCGCATCGGGCATGGCCCAACATTAACAAGGAATAACAATGAATCGTACATTCGCACTTTCAGCTTTATGCTTATTACCATTAGCAACATATTCGGTAGCCGCAGCAGAAGAAAAATCACCTTATTCAGCGTCAAGTGAATTAGGTTTTTTATATAAAACAGGGGACAGTAAAAGTACGGATGTTAAAGCCGGCTTTAACCTAAAGTATGAGAAAGAAAAATGGCGCTCTACTTTAGCTTTTAGTATTTTAGCGAAGAAAACAGAAACAGAAAACGATGACGGTACTAAAGAGTTTGAGACAACAGATAATAAGTGGGATTTGATCACGCAAACTAACTACACTATTGGTGAAGAAGGTAAAAACTACCTTTATGGTAACCTAGCGCACGAACAAGACAAGTTCAGTGGTTTTGAGTCACAAAGTTCATTCTCTGCTGGTTGGGGACGTCAATGGTATAAGAATGACACAAGCTCTTTTTATGCCGATATTGGCCCAGGTGTAAAGTATGATGTAACCCGTGCTACTGATACAGTCGCCTCAGAAAGCAACACCAATTTAATTATTCAAGCACAAGCGCTTTATACCCATAAATTCAATGACAATGTAGAGTTCAAACAATACTTTGTAGCGAAACAAGCAACAGAGTCGGGTGATAATAGCGCCTATAAATCTGAAAGCTCTATTACTGCTCAATTAATTGATGCCCTACAGTTAAAATTTGCGGTACGTATCAATTATGACTCAGAAGTGAAGCCTGAGTTTGAAAACACCAACACAGAAACTTCAATGACGCTAATTTACAACTTCTAACCGCGAGTTGTTTGCGCTTATCAAGTTAAGAGCGTACGCGTACTGCGATTATTGTTTGCTTTAGCTAAAGCAAACAATAATCGCTGCAAAAATCTTCTTTCTATTCTTAATAATATTCCCTACTCTATTAGTTAAGCTAAAATAATTAAGTTAACCTTTAATCAATGACCAGCAGCCAAGGCAATAAGCTTACTCGCACCCGCTTTAAACAACAACTACTGACCCTGCTGCTCACCAGCTCAACGCTCGTAATTATGTTTTTCGCAGGGCTGCTAGCATGGCAAACAAACCAAGCTTTAGCACTAGATACACTTAACACTAACTTGCAACTTACTGACAGTTTTGCTAAAAAATCAGCCGCGGCACTTCTTACCAACAATAAAAAGCACGGGCAAACAGCCATCAGCAACACATTAAGCACGCCCAATATTGTCGGCATTAGCATTTACCAGGCGAACCTTGCAATATTCAGCCAGTCAACAAACAACCCGATAACCATTCCCCCGTTAAACACGACATCATCATTAAATAAAACACAGCAGTTTTCTGAGAATGAAACCGTGTGGCTTTATAGTGCCCCCGTGATAAATGAGGCAAACAGTGTTGGCGGGCAAGAGCTTGACTTTGCCGCGCCCCCAGCGACAGAACAAGTTTTAGGTTATGTGTTTGTCCAATTTAGCAAAAAAGCACTGCACCAACGACAACACTCAATTTTTGTGAATCATATTATGATGGGAGTTTTCGTTGCGCTTCTTTTAGCCTTATTTATTGTGCTTATTATTAATTTTTTAACTAAACCACTGCTTGCCTTAGCGCAAACGATGGCTGATGCACTAGAGTCAGAAAAGCGCGAACAAGCCGAGGTTAATGGTGCGTACGATATTAGGCAAATGGCGCAGGCTTACAACCAAATAATAGCAACACTTAAGCAGCAAAAGGACATCGTAGCTAAAAATCAAAACTTACTGGAGTCTGAGGTAGAAATAAGAACACAAGAGTTTGTCGCCGCAAGAGACAGTGCCTTAACAGCAAGCCGGCATAAAACTGAATTTTTAGCGAACATCAGCCATGAGTTGCGCACACCATTGCAGGCGATTATTGGCTACAATGACCTTGTTCGAGAAACGTTAGAGTTTGAACAAATGGATGCTCAAGTAGATGACTTAAATAAAAGTATTCGTAGTGCTCAGAGCCTCTTAGCCTTGATAAATAACATTTTAGACTTATCTAAAATTGAAGCTGGGCGTATGGATTTGTATTTAAAAGCGGTCAATATTAAAAACTTGGTGAATGAAGCGGTAGATACTGTATTACCCATTGCTAACGCGAATAATAATGACTTAAAAGTTTCTGTTAACCTGGCACCGGCGATATTTCAAGTTGATCAACAAAAACTCTTACAAATATTGCTTAACTTGTTGAGTAACGCCTGTAAATTTACCCAAAATGGGCTGGTTATTTTTAAGGTTTATAATGATAAAGACCACTTGTATTTTTCTGTTACTGACACAGGTTTAGGCATTGCCAAAGAAAAAATGCATTATATATTCGAACAGTTTACTCAGCTTGATGGCGGTCAAACACGGCAGTTTGAAGGGACAGGCTTAGGGATGGCTATTACCCATAACTTTTGCCAACTTATGGGCGCTACAATGACGGTTGACAGTGAACTGGGCAGTGGCTCTGTGTTTTCGGTTAAACTCCCTTTACAAAATACGGTTGCTTAGCTTAACGCTTGTAACCATAATGAGAAACGACGCCATTATTGTCAAACAGCTAGTGTCTCTATTAAAGCTAACTAAGCCGAGAGCAGCTTCAATGATTAAAGCTCCCTGACTGGTTTTGGTTTACCAAAGTAATATCCCTGCGCATAACTTACGCCAATATCAGCCAAAATTTGCAGCGTTTCTTCATTTTCGACAAACTCAGCCACTGTGTTTTTCCCAAGGGCGGTCGCCACTTCATAAATGGCTTTCACTAAAGCTAAGTCCACTTGGTTCGTTGCTAAATCAATAACAAAAGAGCCGTCTATTTTTACCGAGTCAGCCGGTAGCTGTTTAAGGTAGTTAAAGGTACTAAAACCAGTGCCAAAGTCGTCAATTGAAAAACCACAACCCAGGGCACTCAGTTTTTGTACCATTTTTTGCGTAGCCGTTATATTGCTTAAACTCGCGCTTTCGGTTAGCTCAAAAATAATGCGATTGGGGTCAATATTATGCGTGTGTAATTTTTGTTCAATAAGCGGTAATAAGCGCTCATCACTAAAGCCTTGTGCCGATAAATTAATAGAGATTTTCGTTAACACAGGGTATTTCGCTAAATAATAAATCGCCTTGCTAATGACTTGCCTGTCAAGTAAGCTCATATCGCCTTCGCGCTCAAGTGCCGGAATAAATTCTCCCGGCATGACCACTTTTTCATCAAGTATTAACCTAACCAAAGCCTCATAATAAGCTACCTTTTGGGTTGCAACTTCTATAATTGGTTGAAAATGTAAGATCAAATTGTCATCTGCAACCGCTTGATGGAGTGTTCTAGTCCACTCAAGGCTGGCTTTTAGCTCTTTACTTAGGCTGTCACTTTCATCATAAATATGTGCTAAGTTTCGTCCCAACCTTTTTGCAGCATACAAGGCAATATCTGCTTGTTTCATGTATTCTTCAAAGGGATATGTGTCTCCATTAATGGCTGCAATACCAATTGAGCAATTCACTTTTAACGTTTTATCATTGATTTTACATTGATATTCTTCTAGTAATTTACAAATATCACGGGCCAGAGTTAAGGCTTCATTTTGATCAACATTCGGGATTAATAAAGCAAACTCATCTCCTCCAATGCGCGCAAAAAAGTCTCCCTCTCTAAGCCTTGATGAGATGAGTGAGGCCGTATTTTTAAGCACCATGTCACCGTAGTTATGCCCAACGGTTTCATTAATTATTTTAAAGTGATCAAGGTCTAAATACAGTAACGCATGTGGGCCATTGCCGCGGGCAGCGGTTGCTGAGAGCTGTTTTAATTCTTGTTCAAAGTACAACCGATTGTACAAGCCCGTTAACCCATCGTGCACTGCTAAGTATTCTAATTCGTTTTGGGCTTTTTTCCGTGAGGTAATATCTTCTATTGTCCCTGAAATACAAAAATTATTATCGCCAGACTGCTGTGTAATATTAAAGCGCCCTTCCACCCATAAATTTCTCTTAAGCTGGTTTTTTAGCTTAAACTCAAATTGATGCGTTGCTCTGTTGCCGGCTAATAAGGCGTTGACCTCTTTAGCAACACCAGCACTGCTTGGGTTGTCGATAAAACTTAAGAGTGGTTGCTGGTTTGCTCGCTCGATGGTATAGCCTGTTATTTTTTCCCAAGCTTTATTTAAAAAAACAATATTACCTTTTGCATCAAGCTCGATAATAATAGTACTGAGTTGATCTAATAACTGTTGGTGTTGCTGTGATATGTTTTTATACTCAGCACGGCTACGATTAAGTGATTTTATTTTATCTGCAAATTGTAAGTTACTGATAATAAAATCTTCTCGCCGTGCTGCTGTTTCACAAACTCGGCGTAATTGTTCAGCACGAAAAGGCTTAGTGATAAAGTCAGCCGCACCTTTTAGCATGACTTCTTCGGCTAACTCCATGGTATGGTTTGCTGTCATTACCACCACAGATTGCGATGGTTTTACAAGCATGATGTGATCTAATACTTCCTTACCCGACATGCCAGGCAGCATTAAATCAAGGAGTACCAGTTCATAGGTGTTGTCACGCCATAGTGCCAATCCTGCTTCACCGTTATCGGCAGAGTTAATGGTAAACCGGCTACTTAATATTCTACTTACGAGGTGAAGCGTATCAGGGTTATCTTCTATTACTAATATTGAGGACTTATCCATGTCTTCAAGCGGTGCGAGTTGTTGATTGTTAAGAATATCGAGTAGTTTCTCGCGCTCAGAAAACGCGATAAGGCTATTGATACCAAACTCCCGAGCCGTCGTGTTCGCTAAGTGTTCACACCAGGTATTAGCCACCACAACAAATGGAGTGTCGGCAGCACATTTTAAGACACCTGAGCGAACCATACGCGCTAAACGCCAAGCGTCTAAATCATTAAGGTTAATATTACTCACCACAAAATCAATGCTTTTATTTTTTAATATATTGATAGCGTCAATGGTGTTGCTTGCCGATAAAATAGTGTAGTCATTAGCACAGACTAGCAAATCTTCAAGCTTAGCGAGCCGCTCAGCATGGGTGTTAAGTAGTAATAATTGCTTAGTAGCTTGCAAGATTGTTCCTTGGATTAACAAAGCTCTGGCGCAGGCCTAACGCGGTTTTTGTACTGATTCACCTAAGGTGAGGTGTTCCTGTATTATTAGCGTAATTTTGCGTAGTCTAACGTTAAAAAATAAGTGACTTTTATTTAGCGTTACAATATAGCAATAATTTTTTAAAAGTGTAACCTCTTTGCCACTGTCTTCCTTTAAATTTTCTATCTCTTGCATATAACACATTGACTGAACAGCTTTTCTTTCGTTTGTTTTTATCCCTACTTTCATCAGGTTAACATAAAAAAAGCGACCTAAAGGTCGCTTTTTGTCAGTCGTTTAGCCGTAACTTTTCTTAATTAAACTGGTTAGAAGTGTTTTTTGCGCCGCCAGCTTTAAGTGCGTTTTCACCCGCAAAGTATTCTTTGTGATCATCACCAATGTCTGAGCCAGACATATTTTGATGTTTAACACAGGCAATACCTTGACGAATTTCTTCACGTTGTACCTTCTTAACATAACCAAGCATTCCTTGTTCACCGAAGTACTCTTTAGCTAAGTTGTCTACTGACAATGCCGTTGTGTGGTATGTTGGTAATGTGATCAGGTGATGGAATACATTTGCTTCACGTGCGGTGTCTGCTTGGAAAGTACGAACTCGCTCATCAGCAATAGCAGATAACTCCGTGTTATCGTATTCAGCATTCATCAGGTCAGCACGAACATAACTCGATACGTCTTTACCTTCTTCAACCATAGTGTCATAGGCTTGTTGACGGAAATTTAAAGTCCAGTTAAATGAAGGTGAGTTATTATAAACAAGCTTCGCATCTGGGTGAACTTTACGCACATCATCCATCATTGCAGCAATTTCGTGTACTGTTGGTATGGCCGTTTCAATCCAAAGTAAGTCTGCCCCTGCATTAAGCGCGCCGATACAGTCAAATACACAACGCTCGTGACCAGTGCCAGGACGGAATTGATATAAACCAGAAGGTAAACGCTTAGGGCGAACAAGTTTTCCGTCACGGTTAAAGCATACATCGCCTTCACCCATGTCGGCTACGTCAATTTCTTCAACGTCAAGGTAAGAGTTATAGATATCTCCAGCATCGCCTGGCTCTTTCACAACCGCAATTTCTTTGGTTAGGCCTGCACCTTCAGAGTCTGTACGAGCCACAATTAACCCGTTATCTATGCCTAGTTCTAAGAAAGCATGGCGTAAAGCGCGAATTTTTGCATGGAAATCAGCATGAGGCACAGTAACTTTACCGTCTTGGTGACCACATTGTTTTTCATCCGCTACTTGGTTTTCAATTTGCAGCGCACATGCACCTGCTTCGATCATTTGCTTAGCCATTAAGTAGGTTGCTTCAGCATTACCAAAACCAGCGTCAATGTCTGCAACAATAGGTACAACATGTGTTACATGATTATCAATTTTATCTTGAATGGCTGCTTTTTCACTTGCTGTTGTCGCGGCATCTAGTTCACGGAAAAGCCCCCCTAGCTCACGTGCATCGGCTTGACGTAAAAATGTATATAGTTCTTCAACTAAAGAGGCAACAGATGTTTTTTCATGCATTGATTGGTCTGGCAACGGGCCAAATTCACTACGAAGTGCGGCAACCATCCAACCAGAAAGATATAAGTATCGACGGTCAGTTTTGCCATCAAAATGTTTCTTAATTGAAATCATTTTTTGCTGTCCAACAAACCCATGCCAACATCCTAACGATTGCGTATATTTAGTTTTGTCTGCATCAAAGGCAGCCATGTCAGCGCGCATTATATCAGCAGTGTACTGCGCTATTTCTAAACCAGTTTTGAATTTATTCTGCGCTCTCATACGCGCTACTGACTCAGGGTTTATGGCATCCCAAGAGCTACCTGCTTTTTCTTTTATTGCTTTAACAGCTTCAATCGCGCTTTGATAATTAGACATAATATTCTCCAATGGTCTTATTTACATTATTCTAGGTTAGGTATTTAATAGGTAATAGGTTTGATGTAACTGTTGATGAAAGCAATCACACCCGACAACAAAAATAATAATCAACTCATCAACATTAATAAAATATATAATTACTATTACCGCCATTCACACAGAAAATATAAAAGAAACAGGTTAAACGATGAAAAACAATATCAATAAAAAACAGTACCTTACAAAAAGACACTGCGATTCCTGTCTTATTACTCTTTAATAAAATAACTTTTTTTTACTTATTATCGTTGTGTGTGAGCTAAACTTAGCTTATATTCACTTAAATTATACCAGCCAAAAAGGTTATTAAACTGATGAATATTTCTAAAGTTGATTTGAACTTACTTGTGTATTTAGATGTACTACTTAGAGAGAAAAATGTAACCCGGGCAGCTGGACAACTGAATATTACTCAACCAGCCATGAGTAATGGTTTAAAAAGGTTAAGAACATTATTCAACGACCCAATACTGGTTCGTACTTCTGATGGTATGTCGCCCACAGAGCGAGCAAGAGCGCTTGCGCCTGCTATTAGAAAAGTACTGCTTGAATTAGAAGAAACATTGCAAGGCGAAGAAGAATTTAACGAAAAAAACAGTACGCGTGTATTTCGTATTATGGCAAGTGATTATGCTGCTTCAACCTTATTACCAAGGTTATTAATGTTGCTAAACAAAGTGGCACCCAATGTAACCATTGATATTATGACGCCCAGTGATGTTACCTTTCACGATGTTGAGGCTGGTAAAATAGATATGGCTATTAATCGCTTTGACGAGCTCCCACAGTCTTTTCATCAAAAATCTATTTGGCGTGATTCTTTTTCGTGTTTATTAAGTGCAGAAAACGCTGTTGTGACTAAATTTAACTTAAACTCGTATTTAGCAGCAAAGCATGTGTGGGTGTCTAAAACAGGTTTTGGGGTTGGGGTTGGAATGAACCCAAACGATGTACAAAAACTGGGTTGGGTGGATGAAGCGCTTGCTAGGCTCGGTAAGAAACGTGACATAAAAGTTTTCACGCGAAACTACCACGTGGCCATGCAATTAGCTTTTGAAGATAATTTAATTGCTACTTTACCAACGAAAGCGGCGATGTTACATAAAAGTGATGCGAATTATATTATTGTTAAGCCCCCATTTGAAATTCCTGATATGGAGTTAAAAATGATCTGGAGCCCTTTACTTCACCATGATGCAAGCCATATTTGGTTTAGACACTTAGTCATTGAAGCGGCAAGACAAATACAAGAGTAATACGCTATTACTCAATCATTTAGCGAACAGAGTTGCCAATGAGAAATACCCTTTACACCTTTTTTATTATTTTTATTTCTTTACTCGCAGGCAAAGCACTACATACCAGTGTCGGTGGATTGCCTGGCAGCTTATATGGCATGATCATCTACTGCTTGCTGTTACAACTCGGCTGGTTTAAACCTGATAAGGTACATCAAGCCAATCAATGGATAATAAGGAATATGGGCGTTTGTTTTATTCCTGCGGCTGTTGGCGTGATCAACCACTATACCTTATTCAAAAACCATGGTTATGCCATTATTGCTATTATTTTGTTGACTACCTTTTTATTGATCACTTTTGTTGCTGTACTCGCCGAAAAATATTTCGCCACAACACCAAGCAGCTTAAATAACGCTGATAAAAAGACAACTGGTTGCTAATATGGTTTTAGAAAACATAAACTTAGTAGAGTCTTTAGTATTCACCCTGCTTACTTTACTACTTTATCAAAGCGTGGCTTGGCTTCAACACAAATGGCAATTGATTTGGTTAAACCCCATGCTGTTTACCATTGCCATTATCGTACCTTGTTTACTGATAAATGAAATAAATTACGCGAGTTACCGTCAGTCAACCCTGTTGATAAATGCCTTATTAGAGCCAGCTACTGTTGCCTTGGGTTACCCGTTATATCAACAACTTAGGCACATAAAGCGCTATTGGAAACAATTACTGGCACTGCTAACATTGGGTATTGTTATTGTGCTAACCATCAGTTTTACTCTCACGATGTTTTTCATTAATAAAGAAGCGATCGCGATTGCTTTATCACTCAAGTCAGTTACCACTCCTATTGCTATTACACTCACTGAGCAGCTTAAAGGTGATAGTTCAATTACTGCCTTTGCCGTAATGATCGCCGGCTTTTCTGGTGCATTGTTAGGCCCTGCTTGGCTTAAACTTATTAATATTCGCAGTGATATTGCCACTGGGCTGGCTATTGGTGCAGGTAGTCATGTTATTGGTAGCATCATCTTATCAAAAAATAATGTTCAACAAGGAGCTTATAGCTCTGTGGCATTAATTATATCAGCGCTATTAACCGCCTTTATAATCCCTGTGCTAGTACCTTTGTTACTGTTAGCTTACTAACTTTCATCACAACAGGTATAGTTAAAACAGCAGTAAACATAAGAAAGCATTCATGTAGCTTATAATAGCTATAATAATATGGCGATTGCTAGTCGATGTTATTCGCAATAGGATAGAGCAAGACAAGATAAAAAGAAGCAAAAGCTCAACGCTCCCATCAAACCGTTAGCATACCAGCAAAGTAAGCGAGGAAAATATGACGCACACCGTAAAATTAGCAGGCTTAACAATAAACCAAAATTTATTTGATTTTATTGAACATGAAGTATTACCTGACTCAGGGATAGCTTCGTCACCCTTTTGGCAAAACTTTGCTCAAATCATTGATGATTTATCTGAGGACAATGCTAAGTTACTTAGTCAACGTGATGCGTTGCAAGCACAAATAGATCTTTGGCATCAAAATAACTTTGGCGATAAATTTAACTTTGCTAACTACAAACAATTTTTAACTGACATTGGCTATTTGGCCCCAGTGGTTGATGACTTTACTATCAGTACTGAAAATGTCGACGCGGAGCTTGCAAGCATAGCCGGACCTCAACTTGTTGTGCCTATTATGAATGCACGCTTTGCATTAAATGCGGTCAATGCGCGTTGGGGCAGTTTATATGATGCTTTATACGGTACTGATGCAATTAGCAGTGATAATGGCGCTGACAAAACTTCCGTTTATAACCCAGTGCGCGGCGCGAAGGTGATCAGTTACGCCAAAGCCTTTTTAGATGAAGCAATCCCGTTAACTAACGGTCGTCATGAAGATGTTGTTGCTTACCACTTAAATGGCCAACAACTGATTGCCAGTTTAAATAATGGCAAGCAAAGCGCATTACAAAATGATGATGCTTTTGTAGGTTTTACCGGCAGTATTAACCAACCAAAAATATTAGCCTTTAAGCATAATGGTTTGCACCTTGAACTGGTGTTCGACGCCACCAGTGATATTGGTAAATCTGATCCCTCAACCTTAAGTGATGTGTTGCTTGAGTCAGCTTTAACGACCATTATGGACTGTGAAGATTCTGTTGCTGCGGTTGATGGCGAAGATAAGGTTATAGCTTATCGCAATTGGCTAGGGTTGATGAAGGGCAACCTAACGGAAAAGATCAACAAAGGTGGACGCACATTTACCCGAAAAATGAATAGCGACAGAGAATATCAATCATTATCTGGCCAGCCTGTAACGCTCAAAGGTCGCAGTTTAATGTTTGTTCGTAATGTTGGTCACTTAATGACAAATAACGCCATTATTGACCAACATGGGCTTGAAGTACCTGAGGGCATACTCGATGCTATGATCACTTCATTAATTGCCCTGCATGATTTAAAAGGCAATAGTAGCTTAAGTAATAGCAGTGAAGCGTCTATTTATATTGTAAAGCCCAAAATGCATGGCCCCGATGAAGTTAAGTTTGCTGACACTTTATTTGCCCGTGTTGAAAATGCCCTGCAATTGCCGCGTAACACCATAAAAATGGGGATTATGGACGAAGAAAGGCGCACCAGTGTTAATTTAAAAAACTGCATTCATGCCGCAAAAGAGCGCGTGGTTTTTATCAACACTGGGTTTTTAGATAGAACGGGGGATGAAATTCATACGTCTATGGCTGCAGGCCCTATGGCACGTAAAGCCGACATTAAACTAACCCCTTGGATTGGCGCTTATGAAAACAACAATGTTGACGTTGGCTTAGCTTGTGGCTTTAGCCGCAAAGCCCAAATAGGTAAAGGAATGTGGCCAATACCCGACCAAATGGCTAACATGATTGCGACAAAAATAAACCATGTAGAAGCAGGCGCAAATACCGCTTGGGTTCCTTCACCAACTGCCGCAACGTTACATGCATTACATTATCACCGTGTTGACGTTTTTACCCTGCAAGAAAAACTAATGCTGCGTGAAAGCGCTGATTTAGATGACATACTCACTATTCCATTAGCAAAAGACACTAACTGGAGCCTTGATGAAATCACCCAGGAACTCGATAACAATGCCCAAGGTATTTTAGGTTATGTGGTTCGCTGGATAGACCAAGGCATTGGCTGCTCGAAAGTACCTGACATTAATGATGTGGGCTTAATGGAAGACAGAGCAACATTGCGTATATCTAGCCAGCACATTGCTAACTGGCTACAACATGGTATTTGCACACCAGAGCAAGTACAAAGCAGCTTAGAAAAAATGGCGAAGGTTGTCGATGGTCAAAATGCCAATGATGCGAGTTATCAAGCCATGAGCGATGATTTTGCTAACAGCATTGCTTTTAAAGCCGCCTCGGCTTTGGTATTTGAAGGAGCAAAACAACCAAGTGGCTATACTGAGCCATTACTACACCAATTTAGGTTGGATAAAAAGGCGAGCGATGCGGCCAAATAATTGCCTTGGCAATAAAGACTCGTCAATAGTAGCCAAAGTGACTCTTTGGCTACTATACTTTCCCTCTTTTATACCAACCGCTTCTTTTTCTGGTAATTATTAGCACAAGAATTACGATAAAATGTGTTAATAGTATTTACGTTTATTCAAAATTACCGTTATAATATAACAGTGATTATCATACCTTAGTTGTTGATAATACCTATGGCTCGGCGTCTATTGATCAATATTGGCAATAGCGTCTATTGATAAGCACAGTATTCATTATTACGCGTTATAACTAAACAAAACAGGAGATTTACATGAAAACACTACTTTCACTATTTTTGATTGTTTCAATTGCTTTTATTTCATGGTCTGCCTGCGCAAAGCATACGGTAATTAACGTTAATACACTTTATATTCAGCCTTCTACTACATTAAGCTCAAACGTATTAAGCCCATATTTATCAAGACGAAACCTTGATGAAAGCACTGTGCTACCCATGAAAAAAAACGAGTACAATAACAACTTCTTTGAAATGACCATGGTTTTCAATGATAAATTACAACAGCTTATAGCCTCTTTTAAAAACTCTCAGCACAGTGTTAAAGAAATAGCCAAAAGCCATCAACAAACATTTAATCACAGTAATAGCGCCGCGGCTAAAGATTGCCAAGAAAGCAGTAGTTAAATAAAGCATTGGCTACTATATTTGCGCTGTTACCACGGTACTCTGTTCTTGTAGTACACCTAAAAGTTATAATTAAAACGTTATTTTATTAGCTTGGTTGGTGTTATTGGCTTAAGTAAGGTTGCGATAATACCACCAAGCGCCTGAAAAGATTGTTTTCGCATACTTGTTTTACGCCAAACCATGCCAATTTCTCGATACACATCGCCTGGAACTGACTCAATAGTTAACCCCTCAAGCTGACCAACTCCTTTTTGTATTGCCATTTGCGGTAAAAATGTCACCCCTCGATGAAATGCCGTCATTTGTACTAAGGTTGCTAAACTCGAGGCAGAAAAGCTATTAATACGGCTGCTATCTGCTAGTTTACAAGCAGAAACCGCATGTTCGCTTAAGCAGTGTTCTTTATTGAGTAAAAAAACACTCTCTTTAGGTAGGTTGTTGTAATCTAGGTTGTTTTTAAGCTGTTGAATAAGCGCTTTATCGCCGGCAATAAAAAAGTTATCTTTGCCTAAGAGGTTAAATGAAAAATTATGCTTGGGAATAGGGAAAGCTAAAATGGCGCAATCAATTTCGCCCTGCTCTAGCTGCAACATTAAGTTCTCTGTCGTGTCTTCACACAAGTATAAACCGAGCCTAGGAAACTTTTGCTGGCTTAACTGAACTAAGTCAGTTAATAAAAAGGGCGCTATGGTTGGAATACACCCTAGCCGAATGCTTCCTGCGTCTTGTTCGTCTTGCTGTTTAGCGAAAGTAACCAACTCATTAGCACTGAGCAGTAGCTCTTTTGCCAATAAGATTACTTGCTTGCCATGGTGAGTAAAAACAAAACTTTTATGGCTACGCTCGAGTAGCTGGCAAGAAAGCTGTTCTTCTAATTTTAAAATAGCACTACTTAGGGTTGATTGACTCACAAAACACGCTTGTGCTGCTCTGTTAAAGTGCTGGTGTTTATCAAGTGCAACTAAATAATTTAAATGCTTTAGGTTTGGCAGGTTATTATTAAACATAGTATCAGGCATTGTTAAATCAATTTTAGTCTTTTAATTTAAAATTTATATTAATAAAATCGATGTAATAAAACAATCTCCTTGCTGGTAAAAGCTGCTCTACAATAAAATAAATAGCCGTTATCTTTAAATTTCCTTAGACATACGTTATTCTGCTTGCAATGATTATCGTACATTAACCAATAGGAAATACTATGTCTCAAGCAGCAGCACGTCATTTATTAGTTGATACAGAAGCACAATGTTTAGCGTTAAAAGCCGAAATAGAAGGCGGTAAAGACTTTGCGCAAGTCGCACAAGCCCACTCTAACTGCCCGTCAAAAGCACAAGGTGGTGATTTAGGTACTTTTGGCCCAGGTCAAATGGTGCCTGAATTTGATAAGGTGGTATTTTCTGCGCCACTTAATGAAGTACAAGGCCCAGTACAAACACAGTTTGGCTATCATTTACTGGAAGTCACTGCCCGCAGTTAATAGCCGTTTTATTAAGTTTGTGATCTTGTTGTGCGTAGCAAAAATATTTCAGGGCACAGGTTCTTTGTTCCCGACATAACCTAAGTTCCTATATCCATGTAGGCAAGGCGCTTGATTGAACAATAGCTCGTTATTGGGATTGAGAGCAACAACGCATGGCGTATTTTAACTAGCACAGTGGGCAATAATTTAGTAACGTTGGTATAAGCTTACCTTATTCAGGGTGGCTCAGTGACTCAAATAAAAAAGCCGTAACATGTTACGGCTTTTTTGTTGCTAAGTTTTCTTAATTAAGAAAAGATGGCTTGTATCATCCAGAAGAATAGAATGGATAAACCGGCACCAACAGGCAAGGTAATCACCCAAGAAATTACAATATTACGGACAACGCCTAAATTAATAGCAGCAATACCACGTGCCATGCCTACCCCTAACACAGCCCCTACTAAGGTTTGTGTTGTTGAAATAGGTAAACCTGCACCTGAGGCAATAACAACGGTACAAGCTGCGGCTAATTCTGCTGCAAAACCACGGCTTGGCGTTAAATGAGTAATGCCCTGACCAATGGTTGCAATCACTTTATGACCAAAAATAGCTAAGCCCGCCACAATACCAAAACCACCCAGTGGTAATATCCACCAAGCTATTGATGAGGTAGCCGCTATTTGGCCACCATTATCAACAATACTAACGACCGCAGCTAACGGACCAATAGCATTAGCAACGTCGTTTGAGCCATGGGCAAATGCCATACAACAGGCTGTTACTATCATTAATGCGGCAAATACTTTTTCTACATTGGCATAGTGTGTTTTAAGTGCTGCAGACTCATCAAATTTAATTCGTGTAATAGAGTATTTACCTAGTACCGCCACAAGCGTCGCCGTAATTGCCGCATAAATCAGGCCGTCAACATTATCAATATGTAAGTTTAAGTGTTTTAAGCCTTTCGTTATTGTTACTAATGCAAGCACAAAACCAGCCAAAAACATATACATTGGTACCCAACGCTTTGCTTGCTCTAGTGGTTTGTCCGTGTCAAAAATAAGTTTTTGTGCACTATTAAAAATAAAGAAGGCAATAACACCTGAGATCAATGGAGTAATTACCCAACTGCCGACGATACCACCAACTTTTGACCAAGTAACTGCGTCAACACTCACCCCTACAGCGGCAAAGCCAACGATAGCACCAACAATGGAGTGTGTTGTTGAAACCGGCCAACCCAGCGCAGATGCAATAAGTAACCATGTTGCTGCGGCAAATAGCGCTGAAATCATCCCAAAGACAAGTAACTCGGGTGCGTCAATAAAAAAACTAGCGTCAATAATACCTTTACGGATGGTTGACGTTACCTCACCACCCGCTAAATAAGCGCCGGCAAATTCAAATACCATAGCAATAATGATGGCTTGCTTTATGGTTAAGGCTTTTGAGCCCACGGAGGTTCCCATGGCATTCGCCACGTCATTAGCCCCTATACCCCAGGCCATAAAAAGACCAACGACAGCGGCAATAATCACTAAAATAGAGCCTGAATTTTGTAAAATTTCCATCGGTTAAACCCTATTTTCTAGCAAGAAGAATTTCTAAACGTGCACCAACACGCTCAGCAAGATCAGCTAAATCACCAACCCAGTCAATGATTTGATATAAGAACATTACATCAACAGGATTTAGCTCACTTTCTAGAGCCAGTAAATCTTTGCGCAATGATATTTGTATATTATCGGTGTCTTTTTCAATTTCATCTAGTTGGTTGATCATTTTTTCAACCAATTCGACTTCACGGCCACGAAAGCCAGTTTCTAATAAGTCGCCTAGTTCACCAATTGCTTGTTCGGCTTTTTTGGTTGCTTCAATGCAACGCGCTAAATAAGTATTAAACTGTGCTTGCAAGCTTTCAGGTATCTCAAGTTTTCTACCCAGAATACGACCCGAGATATCTTTTGCTTTATTGGCTATTTCGTCTTGTTGCGTTAATAACTCAAGTAGATCTGCTCGGTCTACTGGCATAAACAAACCACCTGGGAGCTCTAAACGTAATTGACGTTTTAACACATCGGCATCTTGCTCCAACTTTGACAGTTTACGACGCACTTTCGCCGCTTCACTCCAGTTTTGTTCATGACAAGCGTTAAAGAACGGGATGAGTTGGTTGCTACACTTAACAACTAATTTTATATGTTTTACTAATGGTTTAATTGGGGATTTTGCAAAAATACTCAATATAGAATTGCCAGCCATAAAGTTTTCCAGTTATGTTTTCGTAGTAATACCAATTTGGTATGGATAAATTAATGTGGATCATAACGCATTTAGCCTTGCTATAAACAGTTAAATCACAACATTATGGATTAATTTATTTAATTGCTCGGCAGTATATGACACTAATGTGACAGTTTTATTACAACTAAAGTGCCATTAAATAGCGCTATTACCGATTCTAATAAAAAGCACATTCGCTGTTATTAACAAGTTTACCTTAAAAATAGTGTATAAATAAGCTTATGAATTAACTTACCATACGGGGGAAAGGCACTTGTGGCAGTATTCATTTTACCTTTTTTAAAAACGGCCTTCGCTTTAGAGAAGGTTAAAAAGCCTTCGTGTCCATGGTAATGCCCCATACCTGAAGGACCAATACCACCAAAAGGCATATCATCTTGAGCCACATGCATGGCGGCATCATTGATACAAACACCGCCTGAATGCGTATTCTCTAATACTTGCTGTTGTGTGTCTTTATTATGGCTGCACAAATACAAAGCAAGTGGTCTGGGCCTTTCATTAATATAGCTAATTGCTTCTGCTAAACTGTTATACCCCACCACAGGCAATAATGGCCCAAAAATTTCCTCCTGCATTAGCAACATTTCATCATTTACATTATCAATTAATGTTAAAGGAATTTTTCCTACTGCCATGCATTGTTCAATACTTTCACTCCCTAATGTTGTGAGGTTTGCCCCTTTAGCTTTCGCATCAACTAAGTACTGTTGTAACCTTTGTAACTGTGTCTCATTAATAATAGCGCCATAGTCGTGATTGTTAGCTACCTTAGGGTACATTTTTGTAAACTTTTTGCTGATTGCTTGTTTTAATTCTGCTATTCGATCGTTAGGGCAAAGAATGTAATCTGGCGCAACGCAAGTTTGTCCAGCATTAAGCGTTTTTGCTAAAATAAAACGCGAGACTGCATCCGTAATAGTCATTTCATTGTCGATAATGGTGGGCGATTTTCCCCCTAACTCTAAGGTAACTGGGGTTAAATTTTCAGCAGCTGCTGCCATCACTAGTTTTCCTACTCGCGTCGAGCCTGTAAAAAGAAGGTGGTCGAAGGCTTGGGCGGAAAAGTATGCAGCAACATCAGGCCCACCATTGATCACAGCGACTTTCTCTTGGCTAAAAATACTGGCTAGCATTGCTTTAATAACTTGGTTCGTTGCGGGTGTAAACTCTGACATTTTTATCATTGCCCTATTACCCGCAGCCAGTGCGGTTGTTAAAGGCCCAAGGGATAAAAACACGGGATAATTCCAAGGCGTAATAATACCGACAACCCCTAATGGTTGGTACATAACAAACGCTTTTGCCGGCTGAAAAAGCAGCCCTACACGGCGTTTTGAAGGTTGCATCCACTTTTTAATATGCTTGATGGTATAATTAATAGCCATTACGGTAGGCATTAAGTCGGCCATTTTACTGTCGTCGACACTTCGACAACCAAAATCTTTTGTAAGCGCTTCTAACAAGGGCATTTGGTATTCAAGTAATGCTGACTTTAATTGAATTAAGTCATTAATTCGCCTTGTTGCTGATAAGTAGGGAGCAAGTGCGAAAGCTTTTTTTTGTTGTATTAAAGTAGCTTTAAGTTGTTCTATTTCATCTTGGTCCTCGGTTGCACTGTATGAATTATTCGCCATTGCTCTCTGCCCTTACTCTAAGAAGTTACTCAGTATTAGCCATAATAAAATAGTTATTAAAGCTATTGCTATCTTAAATAATATTGATTAGTTTATTAACAAGCAATACATATATTAAGCCGTTAGCATCCCATCAGCATTTAACTTGCTGTGCTAGTAATTGCATTAATAGGCCTAGCAATAATAATATTTAACAGCGCGTGACTATTATTTGCCCATACGCACACTAGCCCCATACTCTTGACGATAAAGTTAGAACAAAGCTATGAAAATTGAAAAAATAATGAATACTGATTTAATTAGCCTTTCAATGGATGCACCACTAAGTGATGCAAAAGCGCTCTTTGAAAAGCATAAAGTACATCATATTATTATTACGGATGATAACGGCTGGCTTGCTGGTGTGATAACCGACACAGACTTATATAAACATTTAAGCCCTACTGCAGGTACACACCAGGAAACCCACAGAGACACAAGTTTACTGCAAAAAAAGATGCATCAAATTATGTCTAGAAATGTTGTTGTTGCCCAAGCAGAACAATCGTTAATTGACGCTGTATTATTGTTTCACGATAAGCGGGTTTCTTGCTTACCTGTTGTTGATAAACAAAATTTTCCCATAGGCATTATTACATGGCGTGACCTGCTCAAAGTGCTTGCGTTAAGGTATAAGAAGACCAAGGTATAAGAAGACCAAGGCCTCACTAAGAGGCAAATGACAGTTGGTTAAAATAAGCGACGCAGGAGCAAAAGCCAACTGTTTTTTGTCCGTTTAATTGCCTTGTTATATTTTTTATACCATAATCCAATAGATATTGGTATCGAAGGGGTTTTACATTATGGCTAAAAATACAAGCGTAACATTAGGCGAACATTTTGATCAATTTATAAATCAGCAACTTAGCTCTGGCCGTTATGGTTCAGCAAGTGAAGTGATACGAGCCGGTTTAAGAGCCTTAGAAGATCAAGAAACAAAAATGCTTAATTTACGCAATATGCTGATTCAAGGTGAAAACAGCGGCATTGCTGAATACTCGTATGATTCGTTAATCTCAGAGCTAGACAAAGATAACCACTAATGTCGAAGTTCGAATTATCAGGAAAGGCCAAAAACGATTTAATAAAGATAGCCCAATATACTCAGTTAACTTGGGGCACAGCACAACGAAATGAATATTTAAAACAACTAGATAATACATTCCATCAACTAGCAGCAGAACCGATGCTAGGAGTTTGCTGCGATTATATAAGAGAAGGTTATCGAAAACGCCCTCAAGGTAGCCACACCATTTATTATAAAGAATACAAAACAAACCAAATTTTGATTGTAAGAGTATTGCACAAAAGTATGGATGTTAACCGCGCTCTTTAAAAAGTATCGACACAATGTAGTGGTCAACTAATTAAAGCAGCTACAACCCCAGCAAGAATATTATCAGTCAATGCCAAACCTCCTTATACGGCTAGACATAATGACTCCCCACGAGGTGCTAGCCTCCAAATTCGTGGGTTAGTAAAACCAGAGCCATAATTAGTGTGTTAAACAACTAAAACTGGAGGCTAGCATGTATAAACATAACATAATTTTTAT
>NZ_JBWDLI010000007.1:137105-216530 GCF_056238625.1 Colwellia sp. F1 | reverse complement strand
TAACTTATTAAAACGTCCTGTTGGTTAAGCTTTTTGGCTGAACCCCTTGGAACTGGAGCGCATTGTAGAGAGTTTTCAGAATGGTTCAAGCTTTATTTTCAAGTTTTTGTTTGTTCGCAGATAAATTACACTAAATGCGGAATTAACAGGCTAGCTGTGTGTTTTTTATCAGGTTTGCTTAGCAATATTGAATATTTCAGGCCTTGCCTATGAGATCTAGCTGCCTTGGACTAAAGCTGCAAACCTGTACTTCTGAACTTTTCAATTTTGCTCTATGGAAAATAACGTAATGGACTTGGTATTATTTTTGTTTCAGTTATAATGGTGTTTCTTCTGGGGTGTTTGTAAGTGGCTATGTCCCTGAGCCGATAAGTTTTACCTTAGGGAATTGATTATTAGCTATTGTGCAAGCCCGGCACGTATCGGGAAGCCTACGGTTAAAATGATATTCCCGCCCTGAACACACGGTGTTCAGGACTACAGTTGTTTACGGCACCTTGGAAGAACCTTTACCTACTAATCGATAAATCAATGTTACCACGCTATTCCCGCGCTTACCTCTAACAAAGCACACTGCATTCAGGCACCAGTTGTTTACGGCCCCCAGGAAGAGTCTTTCACACAAGGAATTAATGTGATCTGATTAACCATTTCTCAAATTCAGACTTACTAATAGGCTTGCTAAAGTAGTAACCTTGAAAGTATTGGCACCCATACGAAGTAAGCAAGTCGACTTGCTCTATAGTCTCAGTGCCTTCCGCAATATTTGTTAGCCCCATGGCTTGACCAATGGCAATAATCGATTTAACAAGCTCCTTGTTTCGATCATTGTCTAACCCATCAATAAATGACTTGTCAATTTTCAACACATCTAATGGCAGTTCGCTCAAGTAAGACAGTGATGAGTAACCGGTACCGAAATCGTCAAGTGCTATAGTAATACCATTGGCACGAATCTTAGATAATATATCTATTGCTTTGCTTTTATCTACTAATAACCCAGATTCTGTTAATTCAAGCTCGATCAGTTCAGGTGGAACTTCAAACCTTTTAATCAAAGTAATTAATTCATCAACAAATTCATCATTGTCAAATTGTGATGCAGTAATATTAATAGAAATTGGAATTGTATAACCTTTGCTCGCTTTCCATTCGTTCATATCCTTCAGTACCGAGTTAAGCACCCACCTTCCTAAATCATGAATAACACCACTTTCTTCTGCTATAGGAATAAATTCAGCCGGTGATACAAAACCTCGAGCCTTGCTAAACCAACGTAACAGTGCCTCTGCGCCTATGATGTCTCCTTTTCTATTAACTTTGGGTTGATAAAAGACTTCTAAACCATCTTTCCCTGCTAAGGCCTTGATTAGATCCGACTCTATTTCTCTAGCATACTCCATTTCATATAACAAAGCGGGGTCGAAAAACGTATACTTATTGCGCCCTTGGTCTTTCGCTTGCATAAGCGCATGCTCAGCAGCCCCAACAATATCTAAGTTCGCATTTAACTGCGTTGGAAATACAACGGCTCCCATAGAACAGTCAACGTTAATTTTGCGACTACCAACATGACACGTTTGAGTAACAATAGCGTTAATGGCTGTCCAGTGTACGTTGGCCAATTTTGTAATATCTGTTTTTACTTTAGGTATAATCACCGCAAACTCATCTCCACTGCATCTTGCAACAAAGACACCATCTGTGGCATAACTTCTCAATCGTTCACCGATAATTTTAATTACCTGGTCGCCTATTTCATAGCCAAACTTTCGGTTAACTTGACCAAAATAATCAAGGTCAAACAAGAGCATCAACGCTTGAGCTTTTTCGGTTATCACTTCATTTTTTGTTTTATTGATAAAGCTTAGTAACCTACTTCTATTAGGAAGTTGAGTTAGATAGTCAATGTAGGCCGTGGCTTTTAATTCATTTTGTAATGTTTCACGTCTTAATTCTGCACTAATTCTTGTCGCAAAAACATCGGTTACCGTCCGCAGCGTTTTTTCAGCTATTAATGGAGATTTAAACAGCAGGACTAACACGCCCATAGTAGTATTATTTAAACCGATAATCGGGTAGCCTATGTAAGCTTCAATGCCTTCTTGCTCAAGTATAAAATCTTGTGGGTAATTTTTTGCAACATCTGCTCTATGCACACAAGCTGCAGCCGTTAAAACATTTTCACAAGGGCTGCCTTCGCGCTCATAGGTGAAGTTGGCTATTTGTTGATTCCCCTTAAACGCCACTTTGGTTTTTATTTTTTGATTGTTTTGTTCATCAATCAAGCCAAAAAGTATAAAGTCTGCATTGGAAAATTCAGACATCAACGCAACTGACTCTTGATAAAAATTACTCCGGCCTTCTTCATTGGAAATTGTTGCCAACTTAGAAAACACTTTATGGAGTGCTTCTTTTTCTAACAGCTGTTCGTAGAGTATTTGTGATTTTTTCTTGAACCCTCGAATGATCATACCCACAACAAATAGTGAGAGCACTGTCATTGGCACTCCCCCCATATAAACCAATGCAGTTTGTTGGCGGTCAATAAGATAGCCAATATAGCTGGATGCTACTTGCAGAATAATTGTAAGAATTATGATTATTGATAATTCGGTTTGTGTACGTTTATAAAAACGAAAAGCGGTAAAGGCGAGAAATGTTGTCGCAATACCATAGCCTAAATGCATAAACAAAAAATAAGCCCCAGTATCGCCCAAGAGCAGGTATGCAGGTTCTGAAAATATCGTTTCATACGAAAGAATTTCAGTGCTTAAGCCATACCTCAAGGAACCTTCAGACCATAAATTCAAAAATAATAACGGTAGGGAAAAACCGGAAAATAATAAAGTTACTAATTTGGTATATTTATATTGGGTCCAGAATCCAAATATAAAGACATACAATGGAAACCCAAGAATAATACAGGTTAAGTGTAACTTGCTTAGTCCTAAACTCTCATTTAGATCAGAAGAAGATAATAGTGCTAGCGAAATCCAATGATAGGCAAATAATAATACATTCAATATGGCCAAAGCTAAAAAGTGATATTTTCGCTTACTTATTCCGGATAATAAAATTGAGAGAGCGCAAATAGCATTTATGCTCATCAATATGCTATAGAATACTGCCACTTAATACCTCGGTTTTATTGTAAAATATCCATGTCATATCAATATTTTTACTTCCTAGCAATTGTTTTGCCGTTTTTAGACATTACGCCATATGCTTATTAAACCAAGATAATCGGGTAAAAGTGAGACCTACCTCATTATTACTGTTATTTAATATATTTAACAAACAAAGCTGGTCTAAGTATGACTTATAATTAGTATCTTTATTCTCTCAAAAGTGCCAATTGCTAGTAATGTTACAGCTTGCAATTAACTCTATTAATAACAAATCATAGCCACTTATAATAAGTATCGCAATCCTAAGTTTGCTAAGAACTGTAAAGTGAATATTGGCACAATCTACTTTCATGCACTTTTCACAATATTGGCTATACTCAGCTTAATCAAGTTATGTTTATATTTGCTGTTTTAATACCGCAAAATATTGGTGATGACTATGTGGTATCAAATAGAAGAAGCGATCAGCACTGAACTAGGTGTTCCGTTTAAGATCAAAGAAAAGCACGCATTGACGTCAGGTTTTTCCAGTAGTCACCCTGTTGATATGAATGTTCACCCACTGAATTTATCTTTTAAAATATCAGACAATGAGCGAAGTTACTTTATAAAACTAAACAGTAAAGAAAACCTAATTAACTTTCAGGCAGAAGCCTATTCCTTACTACAACTGCAACAACTCACTGATATTGCCTGCCCAAAAGTAACAACCATAGGGACAAGTTTAGATAAAAGCTTTCTTGTACTTGATTATGTTAAGTTCAGCCATGCTAAACCCATGCTCTGGTACAAGCTTGGCCAACAACTAGCCCAAATGCACAAAGAAACACACCATGGTCAATTTGGTTGGCAACACGACAACTTTATTGGTAGCACGATTCAACCTAACCATTGGAGCAGTAATTGGACAACTTTTTTTTCCGAGCAACGGATTGCTTGGCAACTACAATTGCTGAGCGAAAAGTCTATTTTATTAGGCAATATAAGCCACATTGCGAACGTTTGTCATACTGCTTTATTAAACCACCCTGTTGCACCCTGTTTAGTGCATGGTGATTTATGGCAAGGCAACACAGGGTTTACTGTAGAGCAGGGAATGCTCTTTGATCCAGCCTGCTATTATGGCGATCGTGAAGTAGATCTTGCTATGACTGAGCTTTTTGGTCAATTCCCTGATGACTTTTATCGCGGTTATCAAGCTGAGTACCCATTAGCTAGTGGGTATAACCAACGAAAAATAGTTTATAACTTTTACCATGTTCTTAACCATGCCAATATTTTTGGTGGCATTTATATAGACCAAGCAAAAGCAATGTTATCAAAAATTATAGCGGCAACAAGGCATTAGTGGAGTACTATTATGAGTAAAGAAATGAATGAAAAGCGAATTGCATGTCCACATTGTGGACACCATTTAACAGTGAGCATTGACGCTTCTGGCGGCGATCAAAATTTTTATGATGACTGCCCAACCTGTTGTAACGAAATCCATTATAATTTACATGTTGACGAGTATCATCAAAAAATACAGCTAGCCATTGATAGTGACGACGAGCAAGTTTTTTAATGACTCCTTGTTTAATAGTTGCCAGCATTAGCCTTCTTCAATATGATACATCCCTTGCTTTTTTCATCCTATTGTCTACTGTTAAAATTTAATGAACCTTACTTCTTTTTATACTAATGCTAAAAGTTTAGCAAAACTCACCTACCCTATTTTAGTTGCACAACTGATTCAAAACTTAATGGGTTTTGTTGATATTGTAATGGCTGGCCGTGTAAGCGCTGTTGATATGGCCGCTGTTGCGGTAGCAAATAGTATTTGGTTACCGTTAATATTAACCATTTATGGCTTAGTTATGGCGCTTGCTGTAATTGTTTCTCAACTTGCAGGCGCAAAAAACTACCTGGCCATTAGTGAACAAACTTACCAAACCGCGTGGATTGCACTTACTTTAGGTCTTTCACTTATTGGCTTGTACTATATACTTGCCCCACTTATCGCACCAGCAATTGAATTAGAAGGTAATTTGAAACCCTTACTATTTGATTACTTACGTTATATTGTTTGGGGCGCTCCAGGTTATTGCCTTTACTTAGTGTTGCGAAACTACTCAGAAGGGTTTTCTTACACTAAGCCAACTATGATTATTAGTATTATTGGTTTAGTAGTTAACATTCCTGCTAACTACATCTTTATTTATGGCGAGTTTGGCGCACCCGCATTAGGTGGGGCGGGTTGTGGTGTAGCGACAGCCATTGTTTATTGGGCAATGTTCCTTGGTATGCTGGTATACGCCTTTAGCTCTAAAGTATTAAAGCAAGCATCAATTTTTGATCAGTTTTATTGGCCAAATTGGTTTGAAATAAAAATGATCTTACGCTTAGGGACACCTATCGCACTATCCTTATTATTTGAAGTAAGTTTATTTGCTATTGTTGCTGTTCTTTTACTGCCATTTGGTGCGCAAGTGGTTGCCGCCCATCAAGTGGCACTTAACTTCAGTGGTTTAATCTTTATGGTACCACTAAGTTTGGCCATGGCCACCACAATAAAAGTGGGTAATGCAATCGGTGATAATAACCAACAACAAGCAAAAGACTATGCTCGGCATGCTATTTGTTTAGGCTTACTACTCGCGTTATGCACAGCCATTATAACGGTATTATTTAGAACTCCCATTGTTAGTATTTACACCGCTGAACTGCCGGTAATAGAGCTTGCTGCCAACATCATGCTGTTAGCAACCCTGTATCAGTTTTCAGACACAGTGCAGGTGGTTTCTGCTGGTGCGCTCCGCGGTTATAAAGACACTAAAGCTATTTTATATATCACCTTTATTTCGTATTGGTTAGTTGGCTTAACCATGGGCTTGGTGTTAGGCACCACGGATTTCATTGTACCTAAAATGGGCCCATACGGTTTCTGGATTGGTTTTATTGTTGGCTTATCTACCGCTGCGGCTTTACTTGCTTGGCGTTTAAAGGTAGTTCAAGGTCGTCTTGCTATAAAAATAAGCAGTTAAACTTTTTTTAGCTAAATTTAAACAAAAGCGCTTGCAAGCGCTTAAGTAGGCGGCTAACATAGCGCTCGTTACTTAATATGATTAAGTATTTTTTGCTCGCTTAGCTCAGTTGGTTAGAGTACTTGCATGACATGCAAGGTGTCGCTGGTTCGAGTCCAGCAGCGAGCACCAAATTTTATGAAGGCTACCTACGGGTAGCCTTTTTTGTTTCTGTTACGAAAAAACAGCAATACAAAGGCAGTGCTTATACCAGTAAGAAGAATATTTTTGCTATGCGCTTGCTATTTTACCATCCACTATTCGCACAATGTCATCACAGTTTGCGGCGATGTCGTTGTCATGAGTAGATATTAAAAACGTCGTATTATCTGTTTGGTTAATATCACGAAGCAAAGTCATTACTTGTTTTGCTGAGCCTTGATCTAAATTGCCCGTGGGTTCATCGGCAAACACCAGTTTGGGGTTATTTATCAGCGAACGTGCAATGGCGACACGCTGCTTTTGACCACCCGATAATTGTTTGGCTAAAAAATGACTACGGTTACTTAGGCCAACTTTATCAAGTAATAATAAAGCGCGTTTTTTAATGTCTTTTGTTAATCGCCCTTTTGGGGCGGCAGCAGGAAAAGCCACATTTTCTAATGCGGTAAAGTCGGGTAATAAATTGTGGTATTGAAAGACAAAACCAAGGTGTTGATTACGGTAGTTAGACAGCTCGGCGTCTGATAAATCAATTAATGAGTGCTCTAACAGCATTAACTTGCCCGATGTTGGCCGCATTAATAAGCCAAGAATATTTAACAAGGTTGACTTACCTGAGCCAGAGGCTCCCTGTAACGCAATCATTTTTCCATGCGGTATTGCTAAGTCAATACCTTTAAGTACACAGGTTTGGTGATCACCATTACGAAAGGTTTTTATAATGTTGTTAGCAAGCAGCAGTGTACTATTGTCTATCATTGTTGAATTGCCTCTACTGGGTCGACAGTTGAGGCGGCTCTTGCTGGTAATACTGCAGCTAAGGCTGCTCCTACAATAGTCAATATAATGACCAACATATAGCCGCCCTCACTGGGCGCTATCGGTAACATTACACTGCCGTCAGCTTTAGTGATAGCGGCCAATTGTACGCATAACTGATAGCCCGCAGCCGCACCTACAAGAGCGCCTAGCGCGCCAATAAAAACCCCTTGAAATATAAATACCGCGGCGACAAACCCTCGTGATATGCCAGTGGCGCGCATAATGCCAATTTCGGCGCGACGACGATAAGTAGCCAATAAAAGTGCACTCGCAATAGAGATAACAATAGCAAGCAGTGCAAAACCCTGAATGAATTTACCTGTGCGCCCTTGAGCGTCGGTGGCGTCTTGTAAACTCTTGTTCTTTTCTTGCCAAGGAGTCGATTTTAACTGCGTCGAATTTTGTAATACCGTTGCAATAGCTGGCGCATTGGCTGGCTCTGCTACCTTTAACCCTAATAATGTGATGCCATTTGGCAAATCAAACAAAGGTCTTGCGATACTGATAGCTAAAAAGCCCACGCGCTGATCTAAACTGGCTAAACCCACTTTGAAAATTCCCGTAATTGGCAACAAACGCTCTGCGCCGCGCTCTGATTTTATTAATACGGGTGTACCAACAAATAATCCTAACTCATCGGCTAAATCAGCACCAATAATTAACCCCCCCGTTGTTAGCTCAGCAGTGCCTTTTATGAGGTAACGACTAATATTAGTAATCGCATCAATTTTACTCGGCTCAACGCCTTGAATGGCAATGGGTTGTGTTGCTTCGCCGCGCACTAAGAACGCATTGCCGTCAACAATTGGACTGACTTCAACAATACCCGGTGTTGATTCAGCAATGTCTATAATTTGCTGCCAGTTCCGTATTTGTTTGCGTTGTAAAGTAGAAACAGGTTGTGCCACAAAGCGATTGTCCTTGGTTAATACCCGCGCTATTTTGTTTGCTGGCGCTAGCTCTATATGGGCAATTTTACTGGTGGTTTCTTGTGTTAAAAAAATATTCAAGCCGTTAATTAACGCGGTAATAAAGACAAACACCACCACACTAAGCGACACACCAAGGACCAACAACAGTGTTTGTAAACTATTGGCCGTAATATAACGCCACGCGACTAACAATGAAAATGGCATTAATGAGGCTCTACCGCATTGGTTTTACGAGGATTAACGCGCTTATTGTCAGCTAACGCTTGAGCGGCAATCGTTGCGTCAACCGCAACGAACGTTTTCGAGTCAAGCCCTGTTTTTAATACTACTGAGCTTCCTGGCCAGTCAATAAAGGTGACCACATTCGATTGAATTTTTTGTTCAACAACGGTATAAACAAGCCAAGTGTCGCCTTCTTTTTTAAGTGCACTTCTTGGTACGCTTAACGCTTTATCAAAAGCTTTTACGCGTATATTTACATCAATTGAACGCCCAGGCACAAAGTTGGCATTTGCTTTATCTAACATTATGCGTGTGAGCCTTGAGCCATTTAAAGGATTTACTCTTGGCGATATTTGGGAAATAAAGCCGGTATCAACTTGTTGGTTACCTGTTGGGGCAAGTAACGCTTTCATTTCTAAGGAAAGCGCTGAGGCATATACCTCATCAATTTCAGCTTCAATTTCAACAGGGCCAAGTGAGCCTAGTTGAAAAAGCGTATCACTGAGGCTAACCACTTGTCCTTGATCTATCGGGCGGGACAATATAACACCGTCAAAAGGACTTTTTATCAGGTAATCGTTAACGCGAATAAGCGCTTGGTTACGCGCTTCTTTTGCGCCCACTAATGTTGATTTAGCAATGGCAAGATTAGCACGAGATTGGTCAAGTAATGAATCAGCAACTAAACCTTTTTGTGATAATGCAGTAATACGGTTGAAGTCTTGTTGAGCAAATTCAAGTTGCGCTTCAAGTGTATGTAAGTTGGCTTGCGCCTGTGCAAGTGCTGCTTGTTGAGTTGCTGAGCGCAACTGTGCAATAGGTTGCCCACTTTTTACTGTATCACCTTCGTCGGCTAACAAGGTGATGATTTTACCGGGAAACTCAACGCGAACATTCACCACATCTTTGGTACGAACACGCCCTACTACTGCTAATACTAATTCAGCTTTGCTAGCATTCACTTGCAAAACGTCAATATTTACTGGCGCGTTACTTTGTTCATAAACATAATTAGCAACAAACACTGTAGCGAGTATAAAACCTATGATCAAAAATAATTTTTGATATTTACCCATAACGAAAAGCAACTTCCTACTGTTTGAATTTATTATAATAAGTTAAAACAATATCCTTGGCTTTGCTACCTAAAAATTAATACCACGTTGTACAGTACTTGGCATTGCTTGGCTTAATTGGCGCTAGCAATGGTTAAAAGCATTAAGCGTCGAGTGCCATAGCTGCCATTTTCATCACACTTTCGAATGATTCAGCTCCCGCAATAAATAACCCGTTATGACAGAACAGTGCATCGTCAATGCCCGTTACGTCTTGCAGGGCTTGGTCTGCTAAACCTGCCCACGATGCGGGTAATGATTTTTTATCGTCAAAAGAGCCTGGTTCAACCGGTACTGCTTGAATTCTCCAAGGGCCTGTTCCTGATGGATAAACCATATAAAGCGCTTGTGTTGATAAAGCATGTACCGTTCTTTTCCAAGGCGTGTATTTTTCTAATACTATAACTCTTGGGTCTGCTGCTTGCGCTATTGCTTTAGCCACAATAGCTTTGGCACTAACCCCTCCTTTAGACGAGGCAATAAACCGTGTTAACACCCGTGATGCAAAGTTAACGGCTTCATTAAAACAGGTATCAAAATCTGCCTCTTCTTGCCAAGTTGGGTTAAACATTGAAATAGTTTGGCTAAGGCTTATACCTTGAATTATGCCGCTAGTGGCTTCTTTAGTGGCTTCTTCTGTGAAGCCACAGTCTATTGCATCAATTGTTGAAACTAAGCCTGCATCAACTGAATCCGCTACTTCTTGGTTACCTTGGCATAGTGCTAAACCATATTTTTTCCAAATTAAGCCAAATGATGAATAAGGAATACCATTTTTACGTTCCCCTGCTCCACCACGTTGGTGATGATCAAAACGACCAGCATCCGCGTTATATTCACCGCCAACATCAACCACTATGTCTGCTTTAGCAATTAACGCTAAATTACGGGTGCGAATGAGTTTACAACTAGGGTAAATGGTTTTAAGGGCGGCAACGCTAAAAACATCGTCTGCATGGAAGTTACCATTGTGTGTTGCTATCGTTATTTCAGTCATTTTTGAGTTATACCATAATCAGAAGAGGTTAGAAGGTTTTGAACCGTAAGGGTAAAAAAGATAATGCTAAGCTTGGGTGTAAAGTAGCGAATTCTATACTAAGCGAGGAAACAAAAATAGCGGATTCAGTCGCGAAGTTAACAAGCGTAGCGGCGATTGTTTGTATTTAATTCTGTTTAATTTTATTTAAACCACACTTTTCCGCCTATTATTTTATAAGCGGGTACACCTCTTATTAACATTTCTCTGGCAAAGACCACTTCACACTTAGGGCAAGTACAACTAATACTCGTATAGTCTACAGTTATACGCTCTTTAAAGCATTTAACTAGCGAGCCCTTGCCGCCTTTTTTATATTTATACAGTTGCTGCTGACATTGTTTACAATAAATATTTACTGTTTTATTCGGTGCTTTGGTATTAGGTTTTGCCATGATTGACGCTAAAAATCTCCGCTATGATAATGAGTTTTGCTGACATTTAATTCATTAATTTTTGCTTTAAGTTTTGGTTATCTGTTTTCAGCGCCACAGCGCCAACAAATTTCAAATGATGGTGCATTTATTTCTAAGCATTGGTGACAAAGCCAATCTTCACCTTTAGGGCTTTTTTGCGATAAATTAACGATGTTTTTCGCACGTTCAACGTCTGCATCATCACTCACCCAAACTTCGGGCCAACAATCAAAAACCGATATTTCGCCAACCGCCCCTAATGAAAATTCATTTTTTATAAAAGTGTTAATGCCTTCAGCTTCAATCAGGTTTTTAACATTGCTCACAAGAAAGATACTTTCGTTAGAGTAAACCATTTTCATCTTTAAATCCCCATAAGGTACCCTGTGTAAACTCGGCGTTAAGGCGCTCCCCTGAACAGCTGGCTAAGAGCGCGCAGCTTGTTACCTATATTCTACTTTCTCCATTAAATCCATTTCAGCCAGTAATGCTAGGCTTTTTAACCGGGCATTAATATCGTGTACGGGTACTGAGATGATCAATTCGTCTATTTTGCTCGTTTCAACAAAACGAGCTAACTTTTGCGCTACCGTTTGTTTTGAGCCCACCGCAGAGTATTGCAATGTGTGGGATAACATCGCCTGTTCAGTGCTGGTCCAATATGGGCTCATATCATCAACCGGTCGCGGGAAGGGTTTGTTGACTGCGCGGCGTAAATGAACAAATTGTTGTTGTACCGATGAAAACAAATAGTTTGCTTCTTCGTCGGTATCTGCCGCAACTACCATTACTCCCGCCATGACATAAGGTGCTTTTAATTGTGCTGAAGGTTTAAATTGGCTGCGATACAGTGTTATTGCATCAAGTAATTGTTCAGGAGCAAAATGCGAGGCAAAAGAAAAGGGTAAACCAAGCTCTGCCGCAAGTTTCGCGCTATATAGGCTAGAGCCTAAAAGCCATAAGGGTATATTGGTATTAGCGCCGGGGATAGCAATAATATTGTCATCGGTATTACTGGCTGCAAAATATTGTTGTAATTGCTGTATGTCTTGAGGGTAATCTTCAACACCTGCATTCATATTACGGCGCAGTGCTCGTGCTGTCGCCATATCGGTACCAGGGGCTCGGCCTAGCCCTAAATCTACTCTGTTAGGAAATAGTGTGGCTAAGGTACCAAATTGTTCTGCTATTACTAAGGGGGAATGATTAGGCAGCATTACACCGCCAGCACCGATTCTAATTTTTTTGGTAGCCGTACCAATGTGGCCAATAACTACTGCTGTAGCTGAGCTAGCGACCCCTTGCATGCCATGGTGTTCAGCTAACCATAGTCGGTTAAAACCACACTGCTCTGCTTTTACTGCCATACGCTTAGTGCTGTCAAGTGCCTGAGCGACAGATGAACCTTCGGCGATTGGGGCAAGATCAAGAATTGAAAAAGGGATCATAGTTATCCAAAAATAAAGACGTATACCCTATTAATTAGGGCTACTCGTCTTTATTTCAAGGGGCAAGTTAGCACGCATATCTTATCTTATACCTGTCCGTATAAGATAAGATTCACTTAACCAAAAATAGCACGCATTAGTTTGATAACGTCCTCAACACGCTTGCCTTTTTTTACTTGAGCAATAATTGAATCACGTTTATCAAGCATATATTCAGGCAAGTCTTCTGACGCTAGCGCGTTATCTACCATTTCTTCAACTGTTTCTTTACTAATTTTTCTAACACCACTGTTCGATTTTCTAGGGGTTTTGTTAAGGGCTTTATCACGCGCACGGAGGTAATTTGAATTTTGTGATAAGTCAGTACCGGCATAAAAGAATAAGTCAATGAGTATGGCGCGGTTATGCCACAAAGTCAGCTCGCGCTTGGTATCACTGTTTGTTTCACTGTGTTGTTCAGCGTTATCAACACTAAGCTCTTCGGGCGCTGGTTGGTTCCACCATGGGAAGGTACGTAACGTACCAATTAGATCGTGCCAGTATGACGAAAAGTCACTATTAGAGAGTTTAACAATCGCGAGCCCTTTGCAAAGCGCATCTATTTTATTATTATTTAAGGCAACAAATTGATCAGGACGACGCATGGCAAGTAAGCGAGTTGCCACCACTAATGGCGCTGTAATTTTTACGCTTTTTGCACTGGTATTTTCTGCTGCCTGAATTCGTGACTGCTCTGCGGCATAGTCTTTAAATATCTGCTGAAACTGCGCAGAAAACTTTTCATAATGGTCATAGTTCACAACACCCGTTAGTGGAATATGAGCTAATGCCGCATCAAATTTTTCGGGAGACTGCTCTAGTAACAAGTGAAAAACTTTCGCTCCTTTGGTGCTAGCAAACCATTCAACATCGAAGTTATAGATTTGGCTGTTATGTTTACTTGTGTGTTTACCGGCAAACGCTAAGCGGTCTTCAGTTGTTAAGCTTGCTAACGGTTTCTGGCAATGGGTACGCACATAGTCTAACAAGCGTAAACGTTCGTCTAATGCATGCAGTGTTTGTTGCTGCTCTATAAAGCTAGCAAATATTGGCCATGGTGCTATACGTGCCATTTTACATTGGCTGATAGTAAAACCCGCTTCAAGTGTGTCTTGTAGTTTTTTTAAGGGTAAAAGCTGCTCTTGGTCTAACAGCGACATATTAAGATCTTCGCGGCATAGTCGAATAAGCTCACCGCACCAGCCAGTATAATCATCAGGTCGGTTAGTAACTTTAACTGCCATCAAATTTAAGCTTAAAGGCGTTACATATTTAAGTACATTTTGATAAATCTGGTTTTCAGCAGCAGACAATGACATTTTTACAGGCGCAGACAACAACTTTTTCATTAAACGTTACACACTCTTACTAATGATAAATTTCTAGCACTATTAGCTAAAAAATAATGATGAAAGTCGCGCATAATACGCATTTATAAAAGCAATACAATAACGAGTAAACAATAAAAAACACTTAGCTTTATCTTTGTACGACTCTTGCTTAAAAATAATACTCAAGCATAAACTGCGCAGGGTTATCTATTATAGTTTAAGGACTAAGTAACCATCACATCAGGTTAAATAAAAAAAAGTAACCTCTTTTCTATATAAAATAGTATCGACTTCCGTATAATCTACTTATTCATTTGAACACAACCACAGAGCCTAACTTATGAGCTATATCCCGCTAGAGCAGTTAAAAAATGCTTGGGTGTTTAAACATAAAAGTTTGCCAATTAATACGGTAGATTTAACTAAAATAAAACCCATGGCAAAAGATCGTGCAAATGTACTGTGGGATACTTTTATCAGCCGCCAAGTAGATCATCCGGACTTTTTTAAAAAAGGAGATTGGCCGTTTGACAAAAACAATTGGTTTGAACAGGGCAAGTGGGAAGGTATTTGGGATAGCAGTGACGAACACTTACCTGATCTTATCAATACACATATTACTTGGGATAATAATACCGTTGTTTATTATTGCCTAAACAGAGACAGTATTATTGAAACAACATGGGCCATATTTAAGCGATGTTGGAAAAACTTCTTGTTTATGGACGATGGGTCAATTCTTATTGGTAAAAAACGCCAGCAAGTAGTGCAATTTACCAGTAATGGTTATTTTAAAATTGGTGAAAAACCTAAACAATGAGTATTAAGCCGGGCTTACACCCTCGCAATAAACACCGCCATGGTTACAACTTTAGTGAGTTGAGCAAGGTATACCCTGCACTATCTGTATTTATTATAAAAAATAAATACAACCAACAAAGCACCATAGACTTTAGTAACCCCAATGCGGTAAAGGCACTGAATATTGCTTTATTGAAAAAACATTATCAAATAACACATTGGGACTTCCCTGAGGGGTATTTGTGCCCCCCTATTCCTGGGCGTGTTGACTATATTCATCACCTGAGTGATTTACTAAAGAATGAGGGGGTTAAAAGTAGAGTTTCTGTCTTAGATATTGGTACAGGCGCTACTTGTATTTATCCTATTTTGGGTGCGCGCGAATATGACTGGCACTTTGTTGCTTCTGATATTGACCCTGTCTCAATAAACGCAGCAAATGCTAACCTTGTAGCCAATAATAATATTGCTAAAAAAGTTAGTTGCCGCCTACAAAAAAACAGCAAGCATATTTTCAATGGTATTATTCACGCCAATGAATACTACCATTTAACCTTGTGTAACCCACCGTTTCATCAATCATTAGCGGATGCTCGCACAGGCACAAGCCGTAAGTGGCAAAACTTAACTAAAAAGGCAAGCAAAACCCAAAAAGCAAACAGACACAGTCGCTCTTATACTTCTGATGCTTTAAATTTTGGCGGCCAAAAAGCAGAGTTATGGTGTCAGGGTGGAGAGTTAGCTTTTATTCGCCAAATGATCAAAGAAAGTAAGGTATACCAACAGCAGGTACTTTGGTTTACCTGTTTGGTGTCAAAAAAAGATCACCTGCCTAAAATAAAACTATACTTAAAAAAAGCGCAGGTTACACAAATAAACATAGTAAAAATGGCGCAAGGGCAAAAAACAAGTCGTTTTGTTGCTTGGCGCTTTAGCTGACATTGGGGTTAGTTAACACGGGTTGCTGGTAAGCACAATAAGAAAAATTAGTAATATAACTGGCTAGCGCTTCAATAGCTAAGGGCTTTGAGAAATAATACCCTTGAATATGGTCGCAACCTAATTCAATAAGTAACCGAAGTTGCTCTTTTGTTTCAACACCTTCTGCCACAACTTCTTTACCTAACGCTTTAGACATAGCAACTATGGTAGACACTAATACTTTATCTTCATGGTTAATGCAAATATCGTCAACAAAAGATTTATCAATTTTTATATAGTCTATCGGAATTCGGCGTAGGTAACTTAGTGATGAGTAACCGGTGCCAAAATCATCTAAAGCAATTTTACAGCCTGCATCTCTTAGTTGAGTGAACAGCACTTTGTTATTACGTTTGTCTGGTGCTAAAGCACTTTCTGTTAATTCAAAGCAAATGTCACTCGGCTGTAAACCATGTAGCTTAATAATCGTTAACCAGTGATCATTTTCGCTTGGGTTTAAAGGAATTTCATAAACCGAGCGGTTAATATTGAAAGTAATCTCATCAAAGCCTTGTGCTTTTAACTTTTGCAGTTGAAGGCAAGCCTCAGACAAAACAAACTCGCCTAACTCGACAATTAAAGAAAACTCTTCTGCAATAGGGATAAATTCTGCTGGTGAAATCCACCGGCCTTTATTATTCCAGCGAACAAGCGCTTCAAACTTAGTTACTCGTTGCTCTTTAAGAGAAACAATAGGTTGATAGACAACACTGAGTTGACGATTTTTTATTGCTTCAGTTAACAACCCTTTTAAGTTTAGTTGGTACCTTGCCGTATTTTGCATATCTTGGGTAAAGTAACTAAAAGAGTTTCTACCACTGTCTTTAGCATGATACATTGCTGTTTCGGCCTTTTTTATCAGCGCGTCAACATCATCTTTGTCACTAGAAAAGTCAACAATACCGATACTTAATGTACAACGAAGTATTGCATTTCTAATAGTAAAAGGTTTGCTAAAGCCAATAAGAATGCGAGTAACAACATTATTAATTACTTCGTGATTTTTAATATTATTAATTAGGATAGCAAAACCATCACCGCTAATTCGAGCAACAAAGTCGGTTGACTTGATATAACCCTGCAAGCGTTTAGCCGTTTGAATAAGTAACTCATCACCAAAATCATGGCCATAAATGTCATTAATTTCTTTAAATAGATCTAAATCCATGTACAAAATAGCGTATGAGGTGTTTTTTAATTGTGCCGTATTTACTGCGTATGAAAGCTTTTCTATAAACGAAAACCGATTCGCGATACCGGTAAGTAAATCAAAGTTGGCTTGCTTTAACACTTTAGCTTCAGCATTTTTTTGTTTCGAGGTATCAAAGAAAAAAGCAACATAATGCGAGACTTCATGGTTTTCATCGCAAATGGTATTAATGGAGAGCCATTCTGTAAAAACATTACCGTTTTTCTTTTTATTTAATATTTCACCTGACCATGCGCCCGTGCTTTTAATTTCTTCCCACATTTTATAATAAAAGCTTTTATTGTGCTGCCCTGCCGTTAAGATCTTCGGGTTTTTCCCTTGTACTTCGTCAAAGCTATAACCTAAAATTCTACTAAATGCTTTATTCACACTAGTGATACGAACATTTTTATCGCAAACAATAATCGCCTCATTACTTTCTTCTATAATTTTATTTTTTATTGTTAATTCATTAAATAGCGCTTGTTTTTCTATCTCTTTGGTAACCATGCCACTAAATAGTACAAAGAGCGCTTTTGTCTCAGATATTTTTTTGATCGGTTGGCAATACAGTGCGACTAATATTGTGTCAACTTCATTGTTATCACTGGCTACAGGTATGCCAACATAGTGAACAGTATGAGTATTTCTAAATAATTGGCCTGTTGGGTATGCTTGTTGATAATTATCAACATGGGTGAACGCTTCACGCTTATATGTTTTCTCGCAGGGCGTATGTGCTAATGCATAAGAAAAATTATTTAACACCCCTATTTGAGAAGTAACTGAAATGGTGGTTGCTGCCGTCTTATCGTTATTTAACTTAGCTACAAAAACAACATCAGCCTTAATAGCTTTTGCCAAGGTGATACATATCGTTTCAATAAAGTTGTCAGAAACTGATTGTGACAAACTATCTGTAATCGATTTTACCTGCGCTTCAACCACAATTTATTTTAATTCCTGTTAGTTAAGTAAACATTTAAAAAAATAAGATATTTTATTTATATCACACAAGACACTATTAGCAACAATTAACTTAGTAGACCTTAGCAGTAATCGTAAACAAAAAATCAAAATAAAGGCGCAAATAAAGCTTGAATAGTAGACAAAACAAGTATACTGTACATTTATACAGTTAACGTGTTTTATCCCTATTCTATTCAGTGTTCTTACTTAATATGCTTAAAGGAAGTTATAATGCTTAGTATAAACAGCAACAATATCAATGACATAGTTAGTGTTCGCAGCCAAAACGCCCCCTTAAATGGTAATTGGCTCAAGCGTACTAACGTTACCGATACCTTTGAGCTTTTTCATCAATATACCAATATTATGAACCAACATAAACAGGATAAAAAGTGGGTGCTATTTATTAATCCTGAGGTGAATTCTATAGAACAACTTGCTAACACACATGACGTAGATGTATCAAAAATATTACTAGTTAATTATAAAAATACAGCGACTAAGCGCGCAAAAATAGCCTTGACACAAATTACCTCGGTCTTAAGTAAAGGAAACTGCTCTGCTGTGGTGTTGCCAAATAGTATTTTTACTGCAGATGAAATAGCGCAGCTTGAGCACTCAGCAAAACGAGGTAAAACACACTGTTTTTTAATGGCACAATGCGCAATACATTAAAAACCGACCTGCATTAACATTTCAAGATAATACGTCATGGTAATAATACCCTACGGCAGTTAATAGCATTATATACCTTTAGAAAAACCTCTTTGTTTTTGCTATAATCGCGCGTTAAATTTCGGTAAGTTAAAAAACAATAGGATAAAAGTAAATGTTAGCAGCAAACAACATTACTCAACAATTTGGTGCTAAGCCATTGTTTGAAAACATCTCTCAAAAATTTGGCGATGGGAATCGTTACGGTTTAATTGGCGCAAATGGTTGTGGTAAATCAACCTTTATGAAAATCCTAGGTGGTGATTTAGAGCAAACTTCTGGAAATGTAAGCCTTGATACGGGTGAACGTTTAGGTAAGTTACGTCAAGACCAATTTGCATTTGAAACCTCAAGCGTTATTGACACTGTCATTATGGGTCACACTGAACTTTGGGCGGTTAAAGAAGAACGTGACCGTATTTATGCTTTGCCTGAAATGAGTGAAGCAGATGGTATGAAGGTTGGTGATTTAGAGTCTGAATACGCAGAAATGGATGGCTACAGCGCTGAAGCGCGTGCCGGTGAACTGCTTATTGGTGTAGGTATCCCTATTGAACAACACTACGGTTTAATGAGTGAAATAGCCCCAGGCTTTAAGCTACGGATATTGCTAGCACAAGCACTATTTTCAGATCCCGATATACTGTTACTTGATGAGCCAACCAACAACTTAGATATTCGCACCATTCAATGGCTAGAAGAAACACTGAATGAACGCAATTCAACCATGATTATCATTTCTCATGATAGACACTTCCTTAACAGTGTGTGTACCCACATGGCTGATTTAGATTACGGTGAACTACGTGTTTACCCAGGTAATTATGACGAATATATGTTAGCTGCTACGCAAGCACGCGCACGCTTATTATCTGATAATGCCAAGAAAAAAGCACAAATTAGTGAGCTGCAAGCTTTTGTCGCGCGCTTTTCTGCCAACGCATCAAAAGCAAAACAAGCCACGTCTCGCGCAAAACAAATAGATAAAATTCAATTAGATGAAGTGAAGGCGTCTAGCCGTAGTAATCCATTTATTCGTTTTGAACAAGATAAAAAGTTATTCCGCAATGCACTAGTTATTGAAAAGTTAAATAAGTCTTTTGGTGATAACCATGTATTAAAAGATATTTCGGCCTTGGTTGAAGTTGGTGAACGTATTGCCATTATTGGTGAAAATGGTATTGGTAAAACAACATTGTTACGTAGTTTAATGAACGAGGTAGGTTATGAGCCAAATGCTGGTGCAGTAACCTGGTCTGAAAATGCCACTATTGGTTACTATGCTCAAGATCACGAGTACGAATTTGAAAACGATATGAACTTGTTTGAATGGATGAGCCAATGGCGCCAACCAACTGACGACGAGCAAACGGTTCGTGGTTATTTAGGGCGCTTACTTTTCTCTGCCGATGACATTAAAAAGAATGTTAGTGTACTTTCTGGCGGCGAAAAAGGCAGAATGTTATTTGGCAAGCTAATGATGCATAAACCAAACATTTTAATACTTGATGAACCAACCAACCATATGGATATGGAGTCAATTGAATCATTAAATATGGCATTAGAGCAATATGAAGGCACACTTTTGTTTGTAAGCCATGACCGAGAGTTTGTTTCAACTATCGCAAACCGTATTATTGAAATAACGAACGATGGATATGTTGATTTTGCCGGTAATTACGACGAGTACTTAGCAAGCCAAACATAACAGTGAACACTTCAAGCTACCTTATTTTCTAATAACTAAGGTAGCTTACTATCAGTTTCACCTTAGTTAAACAACTGGCTGTTGACATTTTGCTTGATTAAACTCTGGCGCTTTAAGCATATATAAATCATCAACATAAAATTGCTCTGCGTTACTTGCGCGCCACCATCCTTTCCACATTTCATCGTTAATACTTTCATCAACTAACACTCTAGCAGCTAAAGGAGCAACAAGGCTTCCCATAGACATTAACGTGCCATAAGGTGAACGACGCTTTATCATTTGCGGTAACAGCTTGCTTGGATCATCTAACCCCATTGTCCCTATGAGTTCAAAAAAACTCGCTAATGTATTGTGATGATAATTTTTTACACGCTCACTTTTAACCTTAACATCAATGGCTTTAATTCTTGCTGGATCTTGTGTTGTGATCCCCGTAGGACAGCGGTTAGTATTGCAATGTCTTGCTTGAATACAACCTATTGCTAACATCATTGTTCTAGCAGCATTCACAATATCTGCGCCTGCAGCAATTTTAGCAACCAAGTCAAACCCCGATGCGGTTTTACCTGACGCAATAATTTTTATTTTATCACGAAGCCCTACACCAACAAGTGCATTATGGACGACACCAATTCCTTCTAAGGTGATTAAGCCAAAGTGGTTAGAAAATTCAACCGGGGATGCACCTGTCCCTCCTTCTGCGCCATCGACAGTGATAAAGTCGGGGGTAATATTGGTTTCTAACATAGCCTTACAAATGCTCAAAAACTCAGCAGGATTACCAATACACAGTTTAAAGCCAACCGGCTTTCCACCACTTAAATACCGTAATTTTTCTACAAAAGCCAATAGTTTTTTAGGCGTAGTACACTCTGGATTAATCGCTGGTGAAACACAGTCTTTGTCTTTTGAGATATGCCTAATACGAGCAATTTCATCGGTAATTTTTGCTTTTGGCAGAACCCCGCCATGGCCTGGCTTAGCACCTTGACTTAATTTTATTTCAATCATTTTAATTTGGGGTAAACTCGCTGTTTTTTGAAAGCTAACTGGGTTAAACCGTCCGTCATCATTTCTACAACCAAAAAGCCCAGTACCCAACTGCCAGACTAAATCACCACCATGTTTTAAATGGTAAGGACTAACTCCCCCCTCGCCAGTGTTGTGATAACAACCGGCTTTTTTTGAGCCTGAGTTGAAAGCTTCAATGGCATTTTTACTGAGCGAGCCAAAACTCATGGCTGATATATTAAGATAAGACGCTGAATAAGGTTGCTTACAATGACTGCCGCCAATCGTCACTCTTTTAGCCTCTTCTTTTACCTGCACTGGTGATAATGAATGCCATAAGCTTAAGTAGTTTTCTTCAATCAGATCACGTTGCGTACCAAAGGCGACCGTATCTAACTCATTTTTAGAGCGACTATAAACTAAGGTTCGTTGCTCTCTGTTAAAGGGTAACTCTTCGGTATTATTGGCAATAAAGTATTGTTGTATTTCCACTCGAAAAGATTCCAAAAAGTACCGCAAATAAGCAACAACAGGGTAAAGACGGTTTAAACTGTGGCGGCTATAAGAAATATCATAAAGGCCAATAAGGCTATAACCTATTGTGAAAAAAAGTAAAAAAATACTAAGACTACTGCCACTATACATATAAAAGTAGCCTGCTGAAAAGTTGCCTAAGGTTACAATAAGCCAAAGGGACTTTTGCATTATGGTCATGAAGTTGTCCTATAAAATAATAATAACGAAATTAACTACCATGTTAGATAATATCACTATTTACTTATTGTTTAATAGCGAATCAGCTAGGCGCTCGTTTTTTATTATAAATAAAAAAGCAATGGCGTTAGTCTCTATATTTGCCACTTAGGGTATTAAACCAATTATGCCCAATTACCCACTTTTACCTGAGGTTTTAAGAAGTTCGCCAATATTAAGCTTAAGTATGCTATTATACCATCTCAACAAGAGTTCTTCTTGCTAGATAGTTTGATAACTTACTCGAACTTTCTACTTTTATTGGTGTTCTATTCACCTGGGCATTTTGTTTATCCTAACAAATACTGTCTATATTTATTACTGTGCCATCAATTATCCGATTTGGCACATATCACTGCGGAAATTTATCACGGGCCTGTTTAGGTCAAGCCGATATTTTCTTCGCATTTAGTCGTCGTGCTGGTTGCATTACCTAAAGCACGATTAAATTCCTTTTAACTGGAGTAACAATGAGTTTTAGAGTTGCCATTTTAGGTGCTGGCCCGAGTGGTTTGGCGCAATTACGAGCGTTTGAAGCAGCCCGCGATGCTGGTGCTGCTATTCCTGAAATAGTTTGCTATGAAAAGCAAAGCGATTTAGGTGGCATGTGGAACTACACATGGCGCACAGGCCTAGACGCTTACGGCGAACCTGTCCACGGTAGTATGTATCGTTACTTATGGTCAAACGGCCCAAAAGAGTGCTTGGAATTAGCCGATTATAGCTTTGAAGAGCACTTTGGTCGCCCTATTCCATCTTATCCTCCTCGCCCCGTATTACGTGATTATATTATGGGCCGCATTGCTAAGAGCAATATGCGACAATACATTCGTTTTAATACAGCAGTGCACTGGGTCGAGCATAACGAGGCGACAGATAAATTCTCTGTTACGGTCAGGGATCTCAAAAAAGATGAATTGAACACCGAAGAGTTTGATCATGTTATTGTGGCGACAGGGCACTTTTCAACACCTAATGCTCCCTACTTTGAAGGGCTAGAACAGTTTCCAGGCCGTGTTTTACATGCCCATGATTTTCGTGATGCCTGTGAATTTGCAGGTAAAGACCTATTACTTATCGGCAGTAGTTACTCTGCTGAAGACATAGGTACTCAGTGCCATAAATACGGTGCTAAATCAGTCACCTTTAGTTACCGTTCAAGCCCAATGGGTTTCGACTGGCCTGAATCTTTTAGTGAAGTACCTTTATTGACAAAAGTTATAGGTAAAACAGCACATTTCAAAGATGGGTCTAGCAAAGATGTCGACGCGATCATTTTATGTACTGGCTACCAGCATCATTTTCCATTTCTCCCCAACGATCTGACCTTAACAACACATAATTGCTTATACCCCAAAGGATTATATAAAGGGATTATTTCTTTAGCGAACCCTAAACTAATATTCCTTGGCATGCAGGATCAATATTACACTTTTAATATGTTCGACGCGCAAGCTTGGTATGCACGCGATGTAATGCTTGGCCGGATTTCACTGCCCAAAAATGATGAGATGCAAGCTGATAGTAAACAATGGGTTGATCGCGAATATAAGCTGGTAAATGCTGAAGATGAAATTGATTTCCAGGCAGCTTACATACTCGATTTAATCGCATCGACTGACTACCCAGCCTTTGATGTAACCCGTGTTGCAGAAATTTTCAAACAGTGGGGTCACGACAAAGAAGCTGACATACTCGGCTATCGCAACAAAAGCTACCGCTCTACATTAACCGGCACTATGGCGCCATGTCATCACACACCATGGATGGAAGCAATGGATGACTCTCTTGAGGCTTTTCTTGGCGATGGTAAAACCCCAGCAGTAAAAGAATAGTACCAGCCCTTTAGCACCTCCCCAGTTGGTAGCAAAATGCTGGGGGGTGCGCTGCTAGCAGATTTTAATAACGTTATTTTTTAATGGTTCTATTTAACATTTTTCTCATAAAAACTTTCAAAAAATCAACTACAAACCTCCAGTTCCATTCGTTTATACAATAACGATTATCAAAGTGCAAAGCAGAAAATCAAATATGGTTGTATAGTGTATAAAGTGTGCTCTATAGCTTAGACCAACCTGTATACTTTTAAGGAGCGATTATGCCACAGTATCTTTAGCGCAATTAATGAAGTGATGCCAATAAGCAAACTGTTTTATGTCGCCCTATCAAATTTCGATCTTGTTATGCTAGTGTAGCTTTATAAGCTTAACCTGATGTGTTTATTTATATAAAATGGAGAGTAACTCATGCCCAATTCAATTCAATGTTTGAAGCAGCTTAAAATTAATGGTGAAACTTGTAATTATTATAGTTTTGATGGTTTAGCTGATAAATATGATCTTTCACGCCTTCCTTTTGCAGCCAAAATTCTCTTAGAAAATTTATTACGACACGCAGATCGCGACTTTGTTCAACAAGCCGATATTGAAACTTTAGCTCAATGGGATGTAGAAAATTGGCAAGACACTGAAATTGCTTTTGTGCCCTCCCGTGTTATCTTACAAGATTTCACTGGTGTACCTGCTGTAGTTGACCTAGCAGCGATGCGTGATGCCATTGTAAAAATGGGCGGTAAAGCAGAAAAAATTAACCCGTTAAACCCGGTAGAGCTGGTCATTGATCACTCGGTGATGGTCGATGTCTTTGGCCAAGCCGATGCAATGGAACAAAACACCGCTATTGAATTTCAGCGCAACCGAGAACGATACCAGTTTTTACGTTGGGGACAACAAAGTTTTGATAATTTTAAAGTAGTCCCTCCTGGTCGCGGTATTGTTCATCAAGTTAATCTTGAGTACTTAGCGAGAGTAGTATTTAAAAAACCCGATGAAAATAATTTACTTTACCCAGACACTTTAGTTGGCACTGACTCACACACCACCATGATTAATGGCTTAGGTATATTAGGCTGGGGAGTTGGTGGTATTGAAGCTGAAGCGGCTATGTTAGGCCAGCCTGTCACTATGCTATTACCTGAAATTGTCGGCTTTGAATTAACGGGTAAACTACCCGCGGGAACTACTGCGACTGATTTAGTATTAACGGTAACAGAGCAATTACGTGCTGCTGGCGTGGTTGGCAAGTTTGTTGAATTCTTTGGCTCTGGGTTAGATCAACTTACCTTAGCTGACCGAGCAACCATTGCCAATATGGCGCCTGAGTACGGCGCAACTTGTGGAATTTTCCCCATAGATCACCAAACGACCGACTACCTAAAACTAACAGGTCGCGACTCTGATCATATTGAACGTATTGAATCTTATTTAAAAACCATGGGCATGTGGGGGCTTGAATCTCAGCAAGGTGCGGTTTATCACAGTCAATTATCATTGAACCTTGAACAAGTAGTACCGTCAATTGCTGGCCCCAAACGACCACAAGACCGAATTTCACTTGACCAAGCTGGTTTAGCTTACCGAGACTGGTTAGCTTTACAGCATGGCGTTAAGCAAACAGACTCGGGCGATAATGCAAACCTAAATGAATGTAGCTTTGAAAGCGAAGGCGGCTCTCCTTCACCACTGCAACCTACAAGCTATGGTGACGCTGGCGTACCTTGTCAATATAACGGTGAAGACTTCATCCTAAAACATGGCTCTGTTGTGCTTGCTGCAATAACCAGCTGTACCAATACCTCTAATCCTTCTGTTTTAATTGCCGCTGGTTTATTAGCTAGGAATGCCAGACAACGAGGACTTAACGTAAAACCTTGGGTTAAAACCAGCTTAGCACCCGGCTCGCAAGTGGTTACCGACTATTTATTTAAATCAGGCTTAAATGCAGATTTAGACGCATTAGGTTTTCAATTAGTAGGCTATGGCTGTACTACCTGTATTGGTAATTCAGGCCCTTTACCAACCGAGATCAGTGAAGCGATTCATCAAGGTGATTTATCAATTACCTCAGTATTATCGGGCAACCGTAACTTTGAAGGGCGCATTCACCCCGAAGTACAGGCCAACTATTTAGCTTCTCCTCCTTTGGTTGTTGCTTATGCTTTGGCTGGTAATATGAAAATAGATATGACTACTGAGCCTTTAGGTAAAGATAGCTTAGGAAAGCCCGTTTATTTACAAGACATTTGGCCTGATAGCCAAGAAATACAGCAGGTTATCGACAATGTGATCAACAGTGATATGTTTACCTCTCGGTATGCCGATGTTTATAGCGGTAATGAAGACTGGCAAGAAATGCAAATAGTTCAAAGCCAAAAGTATGATTGGCCAGACTCTACTTACGTTAAACTTCCGCCATTTTTTGACAATGTTTCAGCCCAAATACCTGACATTAAACCGATAGCGAATGCTCGGTGTTTATTAAAACTTGGCGATAGTGTCACCACTGATCATATATCACCTGCTGGTTCAATTGCGCTCGACAGCCCTGCTGCTGAATACTTGCAAGGTGAAGGTGTTTCACCGAAAGATTTTAACTCTTATGGTTCAAGACGTGGTAATCATGAGGTTATGATGCGCGGCACCTTCGCCAATGTACGTTTACGTAATTTATTAGCACCCGGCACAGAGGGCTGTTGGACACGAATGATGCCAACAGGCGAACAAATGAGCGTATTTGATGCTGCGATGAAGTATCAACGAACAAATGTTGCGTCAATTGTATTGGCGGGCAAAGAATACGGCACCGGTAGTTCACGTGATTGGGCTGCTAAAGGCCCTGCTTTATTAGGCGTTAAAGCTGTTATAGCCCAAAGCTATGAGCGTATTCATCGCTCAAACCTCGTTGGTATGGGTATATTGCCTTTACAATTTATGCCGGGTGACAGTGCTGACTCCTTACATCTGACCGGCGAAGAAGAGTTTAGTATTCCAGCAGTAAGCAAAGGGCAAAAAACAGTCGTTGTGTCTGTCAAGTCTGAAGGTGGCAGCGAACGTTCATTTGAAGCAAACATTCGAATTGATACACCAAACGAGTTTAGTTATTACCAACATGGCGGTATATTGCACTATGTACTGCGTAATTTAGCTAGCTCGCACTAGTCGAGTTTTAGTCATTATTATAGCAACGAGACGATCACAGTTGCTTTGTCACAGTTGAGAGGGAGCAGGTCTCTGATGGTTGACCTGCTCCTTACTCCATTTTTACACGTGTTTGCATTAGGTTTAAGTATCATAAGCGTTCCGTTAAGCCAATATACTTATCAATGTTATTACGCGAATAAATTATAGGTGAGCAATATGTCAATATCCCCCAAAAATAAACATGTTTTATATGGTAGCGAAACAGAAAAAGCACTGGCTAACTTCCCCCTTAGCGAGCTAAAAATGCCCCGAACATTTCTCTGGGCATTAGCAACTATCAAAGGTGCTTGTGCACAAGCAAACTTAGAGCTAGGGTTGCTGGATAATGACAAATCTGTGGCGATTCAACTGGCGGCAAAAGAAATTGCTGATGGCCTGCACGACGATCAATTTCCGGTAGATGTATTTCAAACCGGCTCTGGCACAAGTAGCAACATGAATGCTAATGAGGTTATTACCTCGTTAGTTAAGCTAAATAGTCATGGCCGACTTAATGTTCACCCAAATGATGAAGTGAACCTAGGACAAAGCTCTAACGATATTATTCCATCTTGTATACATATAAGTGCAGCAAAACTTATAGCTGAACATTTACTACCTGCTTTAGCGCACTTAAATAACGCCCTAAATGAACAAGAAAATGAGCACCGTAACACCATTAAAACGGGTCGCACCCATTTAATGGATGCAATGCCTTTGAGCTTCGCGCAAGAAATAAGCGGTTGGAGTGCGCAAATTAACTTTTCGTATGAACAGCTTAAAAAAAGTTTAACAAGCCTTAGAAAACTTGCCATTGGTGGTACTGCAGTAGGCACAGGTGTTAATACGCATCCGGCGTTTGCCGCTATTGTCACTCGGGTCCTAACCGAAAAAACAGCATTAACCTTTACCCCTGCTGACAACTACTTTCGGGCAATTAGTGCTCAAGATACCGCGGTGTATGTAAGCGGTATACTTAAAACCACAGCGGTAAGCTTAAGTAAAGTGGTTAATGATATACGCTGGCTCAGTAGTGGCCCGTTAAATGGATTAAATGAATTACATTTACCTGAATTACAAAAAGGCAGTAGCATTATGCCAGGTAAAGTGAACCCAGTACTCCCCGAAGCGATATTAATGGCTTGTACACAGGTAATTGGTAACGACACCACCATAACGTTAGCAGGACAGTCTGGCAACTTTCAGCTCAATACCATGTTACCTTTAATTGGTTATACTTTGGTGCAAAGTATTCAACTATTGCACTCAAGCAGCACCGAGCTTGCTAATAAAGTTATCAATGATATGTCGGTCAATCATACGATGATCACACAAAATTTAGCAAAAAACCCTATTTTAGTAACGACACTAGCCAACTTAATTGGCTATGACAAAAGTGCAGAAATTGCTAAAAAAGCATACTCTGAAAACAGAACCGTATTAGAAGTAGCATGCGAATTAACTGAGTTAGATGAAGTAACGCTAAGTAAGCTATTAGATCCTAAGCGGTTAACAACTAACAACTGAAGCTAATAGATCAACCTTCTTACTTAGAATATAAATATTTCAAATAATAGTGGGCGATACAGGGCTTGAACCAGTGGCTCGGCGCGGGTGTAAAGAGTAGAAGGTGCTTGACCTTGATCTTACTCACAATATAAATATTTCAAATAATGGTGGACAATAATATTGGTGGACGATACTGGGCTTGAACCAGTGGCTCGGTGCGGGTGTAAAGAGTAGAAGGTGCTTGACCTTGATCTTACTTACAATATAAACATTTCAAATAATGGTGGACGATACTGGGCTTGAACCAGTGACTCGGCGCGGGTGTAAAGAGTAGAAGGTGCTTGACCTTGATCTTACTTACAATATAAACATTTCAAATAATGGTGGACGATACTGGGCTTGAACCTGTGGCCCGGCGCGGGTGTAAAGAGTAGAAGGTGCTTGACCTTGATCTTACTCACAATATAAATACTTCAAATAATGGTGGACGATACTGGGCTTGAACCAGTGACTCGGCGCGGGTGTAAAGAGTAGAAGGTGCTTGACCTTGATCTTACTTACAATATAAACATTTCAAATAATGGTCGACAATAATATTGGTGGACGATACTGGGCTTGAACCAGTGGCTCGGCGCGGGTGTAAAGAGTAGAAGGTGCTTGACCTTGATCTTACTCACAATATAAATACTTCAAATAATGGTGGACGATAATAATGGTGGACGATACTGGGCTTGAACCAGTGACTCGGCGCGGGTGTAAAGAGTAGAAGGTGCTTGACCTTGATCTTACTCACAATATAAATATTTCAAATAATGGTGGACAATAATATTGGTGGACGATACTGGGCTTGAACCAGTGGCTCGGCGCGGGTGTAAAGAGTAGAAGGTGCTTGACTTTGATCTTACTTACAATATAAACATTTCAAATAATGGTGGACGATACTGGGCTTGAACCAGTGGCTCGGCGCGGGTGTAAAGAGTAGAAGGTGCTTGACCTTGATCTTACTCACAATATAAATATTTCAAATAATGGTGGACGATACTGGGCTTGAACCAGTGACTCGGCGCGGGTGTAAAGAGTAGAAGGTGCTTGACCTTGATCTTACTTACAATATAAACATTTCAAATAATGGTGGACGATACTGGGCTTGAACCAGTGGCTCGGCGCGGGTGTAAAGAGTAGAAGGTGCTTGACCTTGATCTTACTTACAATATAAACATTTCAAATAATGGTGGACAATAATATTGGTGGACGATACTGGGCTTGAACCAGTGGCTCGGCGCGGGTGTAAAGAGTAGAAGGTGCTTGACCTTGATCTTACTCACAATATAAATATTTCAAATAATGGTGGACAATAATATTGGTGGACGATACTGGGCTTGAACCAGTGACTCGGCGCGGGTGTAAAGAGTAGAAGGTGCTTGACCTTGATCTTACTTACAATATAAACATTTCAAATAATGGTGGACGATACTGGGCTTGAACCAGTGACCCCCGCCTTGTAAGGGCGGTGCTCTCCCAACTGAGCTAATCGTCCATATAGGATATGAATCTAAGATGTGCTTTGAAAATTTTGATATTGGTGGACGATACTGGGCTTGAACCACTGACTCGGCGCTGGTGTAAAGAGTAGAAGGTGCTTGACCTTGATCTTACTCACAATATAAATATTTCAAATAATGGTGGACGATACTGGGCTTGAACCAGTGACCCCCGCCTTGTAAGGGCGGTGCTCTCCCAACTGAGCTAATCGTCCGAAGTATTAATATAACTTCCATAGGTATACGTGGCGGAGTGGACGGGACTCGAACCCGCGACCCCCGGCGTGACAGGCCGGTATTCTAACCAACTGAACTACCACTCCGCAGTATATACTTACTTTTGAGTTTAAAACTTTAATAAAAGTCTACGGGACTCAAACCCGTGCAACAAATATATGTGGCGGAGTGGACGGGACTCGAACCCGCGACCCCCGGCGTGACAGGCCGGTATTCTAACCAACTGAACTACCACTCCGCTGTATATATTTACTTTTGAGTTTAAGACTTTAATAAAAGTCTACGGGACTCGAACCCGTGCAATAAGTATAAGTGGCGGAGTGGACGGGACTCGAACCCGCGACCCCCGGCGTGACAGGCCGGTATTCTAACCAACTGAACTACCACTCCGCAGTATATACTTATCTACAAATAACCATTAAAAATGCAATGGTGGACGATACTGGGCTTGAACCAGTGACCCCCGCCTTGTAAGGGCGGTGCTCTCCCAACTGAGCTAATCGTCCGTCTCTGTGGTGGCGTATTATAGGCAGATTCAAATGACTGTCAACATAAAAGGTACTAAAATCGCTAGTTTTTTAAAAAAAGCTGATCGTTTGATTTATTTTTGCGCATAACGGTGTTTTTGTCTGCGTTAGGACGTAAATAAAAACCTTACTTGTAAACAAATCCTGTTAAAAGGTGAATTAACATAAACACAGTGATAAAATATCACTAATTTTTGACCTACTTTGTTTCTAGGCTGCTATTCCCTGTTGCCTAATATTTTGATATTGAGAATTTTATGACTTTAACGACTCGTTTTGCTCCTAGTCCTACCGGCTATCTTCATGTTGGCGGTGCCCGTACTGCTTTATATAGCTGGCTTTATGCTAAAAAAAATGGCGGCGACTTTATTCTTCGCATTGAAGACACTGATTTAGAGCGCTCAACTCAAGCTTCAGTTGATGCCATTATGGATGGTATGAACTGGTTAAATTTAGAATGGACACACGGTCCTTACTTTCAAACTGAACGTTTTAGTCGCTACAAGGAAGTTATTGAGCAATTGTTAGCATCTGGGCATGCGTACCGTTGTTACTGTACACCGGAAGAAGTTGATGCTATGCGTGAAGAAGCAAAGGCAAAAGGCGAAATTGAAAAATACAACGGCATGTGGCGTGACCGTACTGATCACCCTGAAGGCCAACCTTATGTTATTCGCTTTAAAAACCCGCTTGAAGGTGATGTTGTCATTAAAGACATGGTAAAAGGCGATATTACTATTAGCAACGAACAACTCGATGATTTAATTCTTGCGCGTACCGATGGCACACCAACATACAACTTAACGGTTGTAGTAGATGACTGGGACATGAAAGTATCACATGTTGTACGTGGTGATGACCATATTAGTAACACGCCCAAGCAAATTAACATTCTTGCTGCATTAGGTGCTGATATTCCAGAATATGCACATATTCCCATGATTTTAGGTGATGATGGTAAACGTTTGTCGAAGCGTCATGGCGCTGTCAGCGTAATGCAATATCGTGATGACGGCTATTTACCTGAAGCGCTTTTAAATTACTTAGTACGTTTAGGCTGGTCTCATGGCGACAAAGAGATTTTCACCCGAGATGAAATGATCGAGTTATTTGATTTAAAAGACTGTAACCGTGCACCCTCCGGCTTTAATACCGACAAACTTATTTGGGTTAATCAACATTACATGAAAACAATGTCGCCAGAGTATGTAGCTGAGCACCTTGCTTGGCATATGAGTCAGCAAGGTATTAATACTGAACACGGCCCTGCCCTAACCGATGTTGTTAAAATTCAAGCCGATCGCGTTAAAACACTAAAAGAGATGGCTGAAATATCTCGCTATTTCTATGAAGATTTTTCTGAACTTGACCCTAAAGCAGTCAAAAAGCACTTGCGTCCTGTGGTGAAAGAACCATTGTTACTTGTTAAAGCAAAACTAGCAGCATTAACGAATTGGCAACCCGCATTAATTCATGCCGCAATTAATGACACTGCTACAGAGTTAGACGTAGGTATGGGTAAAGTGGGCATGCCATTACGTGTTGCTACAACAGGTGGTGGTAATTCTCCTTCGCTTGACGTTACCTTAGCGTTACTTGATAAAGAAAAAGTCCTTGCGCGCATTGACCAGGCTATAGCCGTTGTTGATGAACGAATTGCAGCAGGTTAATTGGTTAATTGGTTAATAAAAAGGTTTACTTTAAAAATTAGCTTAATGGCTAGGAGAAACGAGTGCAATTTAGTGATTTTGGACTAGAAAGACGATTAATGAGTACAGTAGAGCATTTAGGTTTTACTGAACCGACAGAGATTCAGCAACAAGCAATTCCTGCAGCAATAAATGGCCATGATTTAATCGCTTCGTCAAAAACTGGCTCTGGCAAAACGCTGGCATTTATCATTCCTGCTTTGCAACGCTTAACGAAAAACCGTGCTTTGTCCAAGCGCGATCCTCGCGTCGTTATTTTAACGCCAACACGAGAGCTCGCTAAACAAGTATTTAGTCAACTTCGCTTATTTACAGCAAATACGCAGTTTAAAGCAGTATTAATTTTAGGAGGTGAAAACTTTAATGACCAAGTAAAAGTGTTAGAAAAAGAGCCTCACTTTATTGTTGCCACGCCAGGTCGGTTAGCTGACCATTTAAGCCAAGGTCACTTTTATTTGAATGGCTTAGAGCTATTAATTTTAGATGAAGCCGACCGCATGCTTGATCTAGGTTTTAGTAAAGAACTCAGCCAAATAAATCAAGCGGCTAATCACCGTAAGCGCCAAACGCTATTGTTTTCAGCAACGCTTGATCATGCACAGGTAAATGAATTTGCTACCGAGTTACTGACAAAGCCAAAGCGCATTGCCATTAATGCCGGCCATACTGAACACAAAGATATTAATAAGCGTTTTTATCTTGCAGACAACTTAGCTCAAAAAGAAACGCTATTACAGCACTTTTTAGCTAAAGAAGTAACACAGCAAGTCATTATATTCACAGCAACCCGCAGTGATACTGAACGTTTAGCTAAGCTGTTAACAGAACAAGGACTAAATGCGGTAGCGCTAAGCGGTGAGCTAAGCCAAAACCAACGTAACCAAATAATGGACAGTTTTGCCAAAGGGCAACATAAAATATTAGTGACCACAGACTTAGCCTCACGAGGTCTGGATTTAATCAATGTTTCGCATGTTATTAATTTTGATATGCCCAAGCATACTGAAGAGTTTGTGCACCGTATTGGCCGCACAGGCCGAGCTGGAACAAAAGGCGATGCGATCTCGTTAGTTGGACCTAATGACTGGTTAAGTTTTAAGAACGTCGAAGCTTTTCTTCAACAAGAAATTAGTTTTACTAAGGTAAAAGGCGTAAATGTTAAATTTAAAGGCTTAAAACCCAAAAAGGCGACTACAGTGAAAGCTAAGCCGACTATTAGCCAACCTAATAAGACAACAGATAAAAAGCCAAGAAAAGTTATTAAAAAAACCTTTCTGGATTTACAAGATGCTGGCGCTATGAAAGTTATTAAGCGTAAAAAAGCATTGGCACCAACTGAAATTGAAGACAGCACTAAAAAAGAACAAGATTAGTGCTTAATTTTTAATGCGAAGCTACATAAACACTAGGGTTAAAGTTTATGTAGCCTTTTTACTCGCTTACTTTACTTTGCTAGTTTTACCTACATGTTAAGTGCTAGAGAAAAGCATACTAGTAAATAACAAATCTGCCCGTTACACGACGATAACGCTCGTTACTTAGCTTATCGCACCAAACAATACCTAGAGACCCAACGACCATAATGATCTATACCCAAAGTATTTTCTCTTTATTGCCTATAGCACTGCATATTACCGCCCCTATATTTATTTTAATTGCTTTGGGAGGGTGGTTATTTCATATTAAATTTATTAACCAAGAGTTTATTCGTATCTCTTCTAAGTTTATCTTTAATATCGGGTTGCCTGTTATATTATTTACCAGCACAGCAAGCCATGATTTTAACCAGCTTATTAATTTTTCACATATTACTCTATTACTATTAACAACATTGATTGTGTTTTTTTTAAGCCATTTTACTGCGAATAAATTTATTAATGCAAAACGCGATAAAGGGGTTTTTGTTCAAGGTGCTTTTAGAGGTAATTTAATCATCATAGGGTTAGCCTTATGTGCAAATGCTTACCCCGAAAAAGGTATAGCAATTGCCACCATACCTATGGCAATCACTATTATTGTTTACAATTTATTGTCTATTATTACGCTTAACAATAGCTTAAACAAGCATAATGGCTCTGTTAAAAACAGTATTAAAGATATTATCAAAAACCCATTAATTATGGGGATAACAGTAGGCCTGTTAGCCAACCTAGCGGGCTTCTCTGTACCAGAGTTAGTCACACAAAGTAATCAGTACATTAGTCAAATGACACTGCCTCTGGCGCTTATAGCCATTGGTGGCGCACTAAATTTTACACAGCTAAGGGAGAATATAAAGCCCGCTTTCATGGCCAGTATGTGGAAAATAATGTTAAGTCCTATTGTTCTCGTTACCTTATTGTTTTTTATTCCTACAGACCCTACTGCTGCTGGTGTCTTGTTTTTACTCACTGCATCACCTACCGCAACGGCTAGTTTAATTATGGTAGAAGCAATGCACGGAAATTCAGATTTAGCCGCTAAAATAATTATTCTATCAACCTTAATGTCATTGCTCACGGTAACCATAGGCTTTGCTTTATTAATCTCTACTGGGCTAGTCGCTGTTTAATATATCATAGACGACTACAGGGCCTTATAGAGATAGAATAATAATTTGCACTGCATAAACAGACGCTCATCAATAATTCTACCATTCTAACAGCATAACCAACAAAGCAAAAAAAACGCGCTAACTTGTTACCAAGAAGCGCGTAAAACATGAAATATTAAGGGAATAACATTACTATCAAGTAAGAGTGTACTTTTCTTATTAAGTTCAATTTAATTTTGTCTAAAGACAAACTATATTTGAAACTAAGCGCAATTAGGTTCATATTCAACGCTAATCGTTGCTCGTGTATTATATTTAGCATAGACATAAAAAAACCGCCAAACCTTATTTTAAAGGCTTGGCGGTCTGCTTTGTTCTTGTTAACTATATTTAGTGGTGCGGATGGGGGGACTTGAACCCCCACGACCTAAGTCACCAGCCCCTCAAGCTGGCGCGTCTACCAATTCCGCCACATCCGCGATACTAAATAGAGAAATATTTTACTAAGTTAATGTTAATGCTACTGTGGTATATCACTATCATTATTGTTAACACCGCTTTCATCAGCAGCAGGCACATCAGAGTTGTTACTCATAGTGGCTTGTTCAGCACTTTCTGTGTCATTTGGAATAGTATCTGTGGCGACACTTTGCTCACCTACTGGTTGGCTTAAGTCATTCCATTCTTCAACAGCATTGGTGCGATTAGCTGTCAAGTTACCTAACACCAAACTAATAACAAAAAAACCAATCGCTAACCATGTGGTTGCTTTAGTTAAGAAGTTACCTGAGCCACTTGAACCAAACACTGTCGCTGATGAGCCAGCACCAAACGATGCCCCCATATCAGCGCCTTTACCTTGTTGAATTAATACTAAACCAATTAAAGCTAAGGCTATCAGTACATAGGCTATAATTAAAACTTGATACAACATTTTTTACTTTCCTTTCGCTGCTGAGCAAATTGCTTTAAATTGCTCAACTTGTAAACTGGCACCACCAATAAGACCACCGTCTATATCAGGTTGTGCGAATAATTCTTCACAGTTTGACGCATTCACGCTGCCACCATATAACAATGGCACTTTATCCGCGACAGTTTCATTAGCTTGTGCTAGAAATTGACGAATAAATTGATGTGTTTGCTGTGCCATCTCATTTGACGCTGTTTTTCCTGTACCTATAGCCCAGACGGGTTCGTAGGCAATGACAACATCAATAAATTTTTCTATGCCTATTACATCAATAATGGGTTGCAACTGCGATATTAATACTTGTTCTGTTTGCTCGGTTTCGCGTTCTGTCTCACTTTCACCAATACATATAATAGGTGTTAAGCCTGCATTTAATACGGCATTGACTTTATGAGCAACTTGCGTAGAAGTTTCATGATAATAACGTCTACGTTCAGAGTGTCCTATAATAACAAATTCTACAGATAATTCCTGTAACATTTTTGTAGAAATTTGCCCTGTATATGCACCACTTTGATGTTCACTAACATTTTGAGCGCCAACACGAATAACATTACCTAAATTATTCAATTTAGTTTTAGCAACAAATTCAGATAAATAAGGAGAACTAGGGCAAATAACCACGCTAACATTATCTTGTAGTTTAACGTCAGTTAATCCAGAAATCATAGTGTCAACTAATGCTAAGTCACCGTTCATTTTCCAGTTAGCTGCAACGATAGCACGCCTAGTCATATATTATCCCCTATCCACTTTCAAGTGCATTGTAAATCAAGCCGCGAGATATTAACTAACCTGAGTTTAACTTACAAGTATTAAGTTTAAATCAATGTATGATCAATTAAATATTTTAATAAAACGCTGCTTTTTACAACAAAAACATTAAAATTAAGTAATACTAACTTGCTAACTTAACCGCATTTGCAATTTCATTTGCCAACGCTGTTACTTCTTCTAGGTCAGCACCTTCAACCATAACTCTAATTAAAGGCTCTGTGCCTGATTTACGCAATAATACGCGACCACGACCTGCTAATTGAGCATTAGCTTTATCAACTGAGGCTTGGACGCTTGGCGAATTTATAGGATCACTATTACCAGCAAAACGTACATTCACTAACACCTGCGGTAGCATCACCATACTTTGACGAAGTTCAAACAGTGATTTGCTTTGTTGTTTAAGTGCGGTCAACACGTTCAAGGCGGCAATAATGCCGTCTCCTGTCGACGTATGGTTTAAGTTAATAATATGCCCTGAGTTTTCAGCACCGAGCTGCCAGTTCTTTTCGCGCAGTAATTCCATCACATATCTGTCGCCAACATTGCTACGCGCAAATGGTATATCAAGCGCTTCTAAAGCTAGCTCAAGCCCCATATTACTCATTAACGTACCAACCACACCACCTTTTAAACTACCTGATTTCAAATCGTTATAAGCAATAATATAAACTATTTCATCGCCATCTAAGATATAACCGGTATGGTCAACCATCATTAAACGGTCTCCGTCACCATCAAGCGCAATACCCAAATCAGCTTTATGTTCAACAACGGCTTCACTTACCATGCTCATTGATGTGGCACCACAACCATCATTAATGTTGGTCCCATTCGGAGATGTGCCAACTTCAATCACTGTTGCGCCTAACTCACGAAACACATTAGGCGCAATGTGGTAAGTAGCACCATGAGCACAATCAACAACTATGGTTAAGTTTGCCAGCGATGCTTTACTTGGAAAATTACTTTTACAAAACTCTATATAACGCCCTGCTGCATCAGCAATTCGGTTAGCTTTACCTAAGAGCGCTGACTCAACACAAACCATAGGTTTATCAAGTTCCGCTTCGATAGCGAGTTCAACATCGTCAGGTAGTTTTTTACCGTCTTGTGAAAAGAACTTAATGCCGTTGTCATAATATGGGTTATGAGAAGCACTGATAACTATACCAGCCTCTGCCCGGAAAGTTTTTGTTAAATAAGCAATCCCTGGCGTAGGCATGGGGCCTAGTAGACCAATATCAATACCAGCCGCTGAAAAACCGGCTTCTAAGGCAGATTCAAGCATATAACCTGAAATACGTGTATCTTTGCCAATTAACACTTTTTTAGTGCCTTGGGCTGCCAATACCTTCCCTGCGGCATAGCCTAATTTCATCACAAAATCAGGTGAAATTGGGCTTTGCCCAACCAAGCCACGTACACCATCGGTGCCAAAATATTTACGGTTTGCCATTGTTTTTTCCTTTAATATTGTTCTTTTGGTCGTTAGCTCACACTAAGCTAAGCCCTGACCAGTTGCCTATTCAGTGTGATGGGCAACCGCGGTTAAAATTTTTATCGCATCAACAGTTTCTGCAACATCATGTACGCGTATTATACTCGCACCTTGTTGGACAGCAAGAATTGCCGTCGTTAAACTTCCCGCTAAACGTTGGTCAACCTCACGATTAAGTAAATTACCTATCATAGATTTACGTGACGTACCGGCTAGCAAGGGTAAATTAAACTGTTTAAATAATGCAAATTGCGCCAGTAGTTGATAGTTATGCGCTAGCGTTTTACCAAAGCCAAAGCCTGGGTCTAAAATTAGGCGTTTTTCATTGATGCCTTTTTCTTTACAACAGTTAATACGCTGTGTAAAAAACGCAACAATGTCGTTAATAAGATCAGTATAGTGAGGGTTCTCTTGCATTGTTCTTGGCATACCTTTCATATGCATTAAGCAAACTAAAACATCACTTTGGGCAACAGTGTCAAGGCAGTCCTTGTTTTGCAGCGCTCTAACATCGTTAATGATATCTGCGCCATTAACGATAGCTTCACTCATGACTGCCGCTTTACTGGTATCAATAGAAACAGGGATATTAAAGCGTGATTTGATTGCACTAAGTAACGGAATAACCCGTGCAATTTCATCTTTTTCGCTAACGTCACTCGCACCTGGACGTGTGGATTCGCCACCAATATCAATTATATCAACACCACTATTTATCATTAATTCAACTTGCTTTAATGCAAAATCAATGTTGCTAAACTTACCACCATCTGAAAAAGAGTCAGGGGTTACATTTAAAATCCCCATCACTTGCACACGCTTTATTTGTTGTAAAGTGGCTTGTTGAGATGGTAATGAAGCACTTGAGTGACTCATTTTTGAGTTAATTATATTTTTGCACATAAAGTTACAACTAGAAGTAAAAAATAAAGCCCCGGTAGTTCACTTTAACTAAGTAAACATCGAGGCTTGTAGATTAACGTTGAGCCACTAATTATTTCGTGGGTGTATCACTTGCAGGTTCTGATAAGTCAGGGGTTATGCCGGCTTCAGGCTCTACTGCTTTTTTAGCTGAGCCTCCTTTACTTGAGCCCGAATTAGAATCTGAACTAGAATCACTATCGTCCCAATCAGACGGTTTTCTTACATCGACCCTAGCCATTAAGTCATCAATTTGCAAGGCATCAATGGTTTCATATTTCATTAATGCATCTTTCATTGCATGTAAAATATCAAGGTTGTCTTTTATTAATTTTTCAGCGCGGTCATAATTACGTGTAACAACTGCTTTAATTTCTTCATCAATTAATTTAGCCGTTTCATCCGACATATGTAATGACTTTGCTGAGGTACGACCTAAAAACACTTCACCTTCTTCTTCAGCAAAAAGCATTGGCCCTAATTTTTCTGAAAGCCCCCACTGTGTTACCATTTTACGGGCAATATTAGTAGCACGCTCAATATCGTTAGAAGCGCCTGTTGACACTTGATCACTACCATAAATAACTTCTTCAGCAATTCGGCCACCATAAAGGGAAGACAAGTTGCTTTCTAGGTGCTGTTTTGAATGACTAAACCTGTCTTGCTCAGGTAAATACATAGTAACACCAAGCGCACGACCACGAGGTATAATACTCACTTTATAAACAGGGTCATGGTCTGGCACTAAACGGCCTACAAGTGCATGACCGGCTTCATGATAAGCTGTCATTTCTTTTTCTGACTCGCTCATTACCATGGTTTTACGTTCAGAGCCCATCATAATTTTATCTTTTGCTTTATCAAACTCATGCATACCTACGGTACGACGTGAAGTTCGAGCTGCCCATAATGCAGCTTCATTAACTAGGTTGGCTAAATCGGCACCTGAAAAACCGGGTGTACCACGGGCAATAACACTGGCTTTAACATCGTCACCTAACGGTACTTTACGCATGTGTACTTTTAAGATTTGTTCACGGCCACGGATATCAGGTAAGCCAACGGTTACTTGACGGTCAAAACGGCCTGGGCGCAATAACGCAGGGTCTAATACGTCAGGACGGTTAGTGGCTGCAATAACAATAACGCCTTCATTGCCTTCAAAGCCATCCATTTCAACTAACATTTGATTTAATGTTTGCTCTCGCTCGTCATGTCCGCCGCCCATACCTGCGCCACGTTGGCGACCTACGGCATCTATTTCGTCAATAAAAATAATACAAGGCGCTGCTTTTTTAGCTTGATCAAACATATCACGTACGCGTGATGCACCAACACCAACAAACATCTCCACAAAGTCTGAACCAGAGATGGTAAAGAAGGGTACTTTAGCTTCACCTGCAATGGCTTTAGCTAATAAAGTTTTACCTGTACCTGGTTGACCTACAAGTAAAATACCTGAAGGAATACGACCACCTAACTTTTGAAACTTGGTGGGTTCTCTTAAATAATCAACTAATTCAGCTACATCTTCTTTGGCTTCATCACAACCAGCAACATCAGCAAATGTTGTTTTAATTTGCTCTTCACCTAATTGACGTGCTTTTGACTTGCCAAATGACATAGCACCTTTACCGCCACCGCCTTGCATTTGGCGCATAAAGAATATCCAGACACCAATCAGTAAAATCATCGGGAACCAAGAAACAAAGATTGTGGTTAAAAAGCTAGTTTCTTCGGGGAGTTTCCCTTTTGCGCGCACGCCCTCTTTAACAAGGTCGTTAATCAAATCACGATCGTAACCACCTGGGATTGTGGTCGTGTATGCTTCGCCACTACGCTTTTCACCCGTAATAACACCGTTTCTATCTACGTTTGCCTCACGAATTTGTCCTTGGCGAACATCAGTGATAAAACGCGTGTAGTCCATTTGTGTTTCGTCGGCTGTATTAGGAGAAAAACTCTGAAAAACAGACATTAAAACAACGGCTATTACTAACCATAAAATAAGATTTTTTGCCATATCGCTCAACTTAATGACCTCGTTGGGGGGTGTAATTTAATATAAATTGGCCAGAGTTAGTTCCAACCTTACCTGTTATGTTGTGTCTAATTTACTACAATTCAAGCTTAGTCGCTAATTAACTTTAGTCGGTACTTATGCCCTGCCCGCATAAAGCGGTATGTGCAACTGAAATTAAGCTTGTGTATCACTCGATATATCTTAACGTATCTAATATAAATAAAGTAGAAGCAAACTGATATTTACTTGCAGTTTTATCCATTAAACCCTGTCGCAACTAGATAGACTTCACGTGAACGTGCACGTGATGATTCAGGCTTTCGGGTTTTTACTGTTTTAAACACACTGCGTGCTGTTTTCATAAACTCTTCAAAGCCAGCACCTTGAAATACTTTAACAACAAAGGCACCATTAGGCTTTAATACTTGGTGACACATATCTAGCGCTAATTCTACTAAATACATGCTGCGGGCAGAATCAGCACTTTCATTACCTGTCATATTGGCGGCCATATCTGACATCACCACATCAATAGTCTTACCGTTTATTCTTGTTAATAATGCCTCGAGTACAGCTTCTTCTCGAAAATCACCTTGCAAGAAATCAACCCCGACAATCGCATCCATTGATAAAATATCACAAGCGATCACTTGCCCGTTGTCACCTACTGCTTTCACAGCATATTCAGACCAACCGCCAGGGGCTGCGCCTAAATCAACTACTTTCATACCTGGTTTGATTAGCTTGTCTTTGTTGTTTATTTCTTCAATCTTAAAAACAGCACGAGAACGTAAACCCAATTTTTTTGCTTTTTTAACGTATTCATCTTCAAAGTGTTCATCAAGCCAGCGTTGTGAACTATTAGTGTGTTTTTTCTTTATTGGGCCTTTTGCCGTATTTTTTGCCATTTTTTACCCTAAAAAGCGCTTTACCAACGATGGATACTTATTATAACAGTTTACTGCGCTTCGCTAAAGTGAGTACGCTAAAGTAAGTACTTGGCCTAAGGAATTGAATTGATATTCCCCCTTAGATAAGGGTAAAATAGCGATAATTCAAGCTAACCACTATCGAAATTTTTTAATGACTATAAATAAGAAACAAATACAATATTTAAAAGGTGTTGCTCACCCACTAAAACCTGTTGTTTTACTAGGAAACAATGGCTTAACTGAAGCTGTTGTTGCCGAGATTGATTATGCGCTGAATCATCATGAATTGATTAAAGTAAAAATACCAACAGAAGACAGAGAAACAAAAGGCTTAATTGTTGATGCTATTTGTCGTGAAACTAAGGCAACAAAAATACAAGTGATAGGAAAAACTCTGGTAATCTACCGTCAAAGTGAAGAGAAAAAAATTCGTATCCCTAAATTATAAGTTTTATTGTACTCAACTCGTGCCGTTATGTTACTTAGCACTTGTACATAAGTGGGCTCAAGCATAAGTTTGAGCACTAAAAGCTGAGTGTTAAATACCTTCTGTAATTGTTCCAATAATTAATAAAAAACCCAGTATTAAATTAATGTGTTTTATTAAGTTAATACTGGGTTTTTTAGTGTTATGTCACACTGGCAGTCTACTTAATGTAATGGCTAACTAGCGTTAGCCATTGGTAAGCCCGTCTTAATAAACCAGCGACTTACTGAGATATTTTAGCCCAGGTATCACGCAAGCCAACCGTTCGGTTAAAAACAAGCTCCCCTGAGTTTTCAATTTTATTGTCTAAACAAAAGTAACCTTGACGCTCAAATTGAAATGCTTGCTCTGGTTTTGCATTGTTTAATGATGGCTCTACTTTTGCGTTATTAATTGTGACCAAGGACGTTGGGTTAATCACCTTTTTAAAGTCATCTTCTGCTGCTGGGTTTGGCACAGTAAATAAACGATCATATAAACGTACTGTAGCATCAAGTGACTTGTCAGCGTCTACCCAATGAATAACACCTTTGGGTTTAGTGCCGTCTGTTGGATTTTTGCCTAAAGTGTCTTCAAGGTAATTACAGTAAACCGTCGTTATGTTGCCTTGTTCATCTTTATCACAGCGCGTAGCGGTTACTACATAGGCACCACGTAAGCGCACAGCTTTATCTAGCACTAGGCGTTTATATTTTTTATTGGCTTCTTCTTTAAAGTCTTCTGCCTCAATATAAAGCTCTCGGCTAAATGGTACAGTACGAGTGCCTTGTGTGTCGTCACTAGGATGATTTTTAACTGTTAATGATTCTGTTTTGTTTTCAGGGTAATTTTCTATCACTAACTTAATAGGGTCTAAAACGACCATAGCACGTGGTGCATTATCATTTAGGTCTTCACGAATACACGCTTCTAATACGCTCATTTCAACGGTATTTTCCATTTTGGTAACACCAATGCGTTTAGCAAATTCTCTCATTGAAGCAGGTGTATAACCACGACGTCTAAAAGCAGTGATGGTCGGCATACGCGGATCGTCCCAACCATCAACCAGCTTTTCTTCTACTAGCGTATTTAATTTACGCTTACTCATTAATGTATATTCAAGGTTTAAACGCGAGAACTCATATTGATGCGGCTTACTCTCGACAGAGACATTATCAATAACCCAATCATATAAGCGACGGTTGTCTTGAAACTCAAGAGTACAAAGTGAATGAGTAATATTTTCAATCGCGTCTGATAAACAATGGGTGAAGTCGTACATTGGGTAAATGCACCATTTATCGCCTGTTTGGTGATGATGCGCAAAGCGTACACGGTAAATAATAGGGTCGCGCATACACATAAAGCTCGAGCTCATATCAATTTTAGCGCGTAAAGAACATTCGCCTTCTTTAAATTCACCATTACGCATTTTCTTAAATAATGCTAGGTTTTCTTCTACCGAAGTATCACGGTAAGGGCTATGTTTACCGGGCTTATTTAATGTGCCGCGGTATTCCCGCATTTCATCGCCATTTAAAAAACAAACAAATGCTAAGCCTTTTTCTATTAGTTCAACGGCAAAATCATGTAGTTGCTCAAAATAGTCTGAAGAATAACGAACCTCCCCTGCCCATTGAAAGCCTAACCACTGCACATCTTTTTGAATAGCATGTACGTAGTCAATATCTTCTTTTTCTGGGTTTGTATCGTCAAAACGTAAGTTGCACAAACCATTGTAGTCTTGCGCAATACCAAAGCTTAAGCATATTGCTTTTGCATGGCCTATATGTAAAAAGCCATTAGGCTCAGGTGGGAAGCGTGTTTGCACTGAAGTATGCTTGCCGCTAGCAAGATCAGCATCAATAATTTGACGAATAAAGTTTGTTGGGCGGTTTTCAATTTCCGACATTCACAGAGCCTCTAAAGAAAAATAATAACGTAATTCATTTCATTATATCAATAAAAAAGGCCCTAATGAGCCTTTTATTATAAATAATTAACAAGGCTACAGTTAATTTTTTAAAATGCTGTCAATCGTGCCTTGTGCTAAACCATGATAACCCGGTCTTGCTGTTTTATAGACCTTAAGCGCCCATGCTTTTCCTGATACTGTTTGTGTGAGTTCTTTATATAAAGGGACTATTAATTTGCGACGACCAATCGAAATTAAATATTCAGACATAGCAGGATAAACAACATCATAGCCAGCACGTATTGATAATAAATACCAAGCATGAGCAATTTCAGTATTTTGACTATGCGTTAAATTAAAGACTTCATCAAGTGCCGCCATGCGTTGAGTGCTTATATTGGTTGGTAAATTATTAATAAAATGTAACCACTCGTGCAAGGTCCAGCCCGCTGTTGGTAATTGCGCTAAAGTGGTATTATCTGCTAACCAAGTTGCTATTTGCTGGTCAATAATATTAAACGCATTAGACGTTGGCTTAGGTACTGTGTTTGGCAAGCCTTGCCCGTAAATCCATTCATTAATTTCGGCATCACTCACAATATTGGGGAATTTATGTGTTAAATTTTCTTTCAAGTATTTAATAAAGTTGGCCGTACCAAGGCTTTCAAAGGCATGGTTGTCAAAATACTCTGAGACAAAGGCGTCGAAGCGATCACGGCCAAACTGTTTCTCTAAATAGATCAAAAACAGTTGGCCTTTGGTATACGGCACACCAGAAAAAGCATCGTCTGGATCTCGTCCTTTCAAGTCAATATAAAGCTGTGTATCAGCAGGTGGTAGTTGAGCAACTTCACTCTTTATATCTTGTGCATCAAGCGCCTGTTCCATAACAGCCCTTTCTGTACCAAAAACGGCTTCCATAATGCGGTTTTCAACATAACTGGTAAAGCCTTCATTTAGCCATAGGTCACGCCAGCTTTCATTGGTCACTAAGTTACCAGACCATGAATGTGCTAATTCGTGAGCAATTAAGTTGACTAAGCTTTTATCACCCGCAATAACGGTTGGAGTGATAAAGCTTAAACGCGGGTTTTCCATACCACCAAAAGGGAAACTTGGGGGTAATATCAATAAGTCATAACGACCCCAACGGTATTTGCCATACATTGCTTCAGCTTTGTTGATCATTGCTTGGGTATCGTCAAATTCGGCCACTGCCGCATCTAAAATATAGCGTTCAGCATAAACACCTGTTTGATGACTCATTGCTTTAAAGTGTAAGTCACCTACTCCAATAGCAATTAAGTAAGCGGGAATCGGTTGTGGCATAGAAAAGAAGTAGTCGCCATCACGCTCTGTGTTAGGTTCATTATTAGCACTCATTACGGCTAACAAGTCTTTGTCTGTGGTTATTCTAGCGGTATACGTTAGTCGAACACTTGGCGTATCTTGAATAGGGATCCATGAACGTGCATGTATTGCTTGATTTTGGCTAAACAGAAAAGGCTTTTTTTTGCCCGCAGTTTGTTCAGCTGATAACCATTGTAAGCCAGACGCTTTTTCTGTTGAATTATAATAAACACGTATTTTTTTTGCTTTAAATGGGGTGTCTATGGTCAACTTTGCCCCTAACACAGGGTCACGCTTAGCTAACTTAAAGTTAACGTTTTTCCATTGGCCTTGGTTGGTTTGTGCCAATACGCTATCAACCACTAAATCACGGGTGTCTAAAATAACCTTTTGGGGTTCATCTGTTAGCCATTCTAATGACAATTGGGCAAAGCCCGATAACATTTTTTGTTCAAAGTCGACGGCTAAGTCTAAATAAAGGTGTGTAGTGACCACTTGATCATAATTAGCATAAGTATAAGTATCATTTAATGGTGGCTTTTTTGCTGCTGTCGCTACTTGCGAAATTGTTAATATTGCTATCAATATAAAGCGTTTAACATTGTTCATTTAGATTACCCTAAAACACAAAAAAAATAGGCTTGTAGATTACTTCGAATCAACAAGCCTATTCAACTCATTCGTATTATTTATCTGTGTAATAAACTAAGAATACATAAAGAAATATTTACAGTACTTATAATTTTTGCATTTGAATTACTACGCGGCGGTTTTTACCACGTCCAAGGGTTGTAGCATTAGAAGCTATGTGTCGCTTTTCCCCATAACCTTTCGCTTCAATACGGCTGGCATCAATGCCATTTTTAACAAAGTAATCACGTATTTTATAGGCGCGACGCTCAGATAACTTAAGGTTTGGCCAACGACCGCCATAGCTATCAGAGTAAGCATCAATCAACACCAACTCAAGTTCAGGGTCTAAACTCAAATATTCTTTGATCATATCGATACGTCGTTGTGATGCTTTAGTAAACTGATCACTATTAGATTGATAATTTAAAACCGTGTAGGCTATATCATCAAAACTATAATTTAATAACCCTGCTACACAGGAAACAAAGTTTTTATAAGCACTTTTAAAGCGTGCCGTTGATAACCCCACAGAAATCTTGTCTTGCTCACTGTGCCAATCATTATAATAAAATGTTGGGCTCATACCTCGCTCTAACTCATTTAGCATTGCCCAAGCCACTTTTTTAGGTAGACTAGGGTTAAACTGCTTATGCAATTTCATGTCTGCCAGCACTTTACCCCCATGACCAGGCCGCCAGTTAGGTGATTCACTGCGAACTTGCGCAAGGGAATAATTGTCAGGTAAAAGCAACATATCAAGTTCAAATTCCATATTTAGTTTACGGCTTGCTTTAGCTGAAAAACGTGCTTGCCCATAGTTAGGAATTTGATGTGCTAATGTGCACTGTAAACGAGACTCATCTGCCAGTTGCCACTTTGAGCTGCCAAGGTCTGCACTATATTGGCGAATATTTGCCTGTGTTTGATTGGTTACAAGGCTAAAAAAAAGCGCCACTGAAACTGCCATAAAAAATGATGGTGAGAATAGTAATTTATATGTATTTGAAGCGTTTGTTTTCATAATATTTATTACATAATTAATTAGTGACAACCCTTGTATCGCCTAGCACTCAAATAACTTTAATATTTTATCGATTATTTTCGCTTTCTTGTACTCTGTTTATGCTATTAGTTTAATGATATTGAGGCTAGTTTGACTAACATTATAGCAGTTAAACTAGCTATCACTCTCTTTTTACACACCTTTAACTTTCTTCTCTACCTACTTTATTTAAACCACGCTATTGGAAAACCTGGTCAAATCGATGCTCTCATCAATTAAAGAACTGCCATATAATTAATGAAGTGGTGCTTGCTATCGTGTTTAATGTATTTTTCTGAGATAATTGCGCTAAAGCATTTCTAAATGAGTACAGTTGATAATATGCCAGACACAGTAGAAATAAAAGCAGAACAAGAAACTGAAGAAATAAACAAGCCATTATTAGCACAGCGTTTTCGTGGTTATTTCCCCGTTGTTATTGATGTTGAAACGGGAGGTTTTAACGCGCAAACCGATGCACTATTAGAAATAGCCGCGTCGGTATTAACGCTAGATGAAGATTCTGGCAAACTTTCAATTGACGAAACAATACAGTTTAATGTTCACCCTTTTAAAGGGGCTAACTTAGAACCTAAAGCGCTAGAGTTTACCGGCATTGACCCCACCAACCCATTGCGAGGCGCAGTTGAAGAAGAAGAAGCCTTAAAAACTATATTCAAGTTAGTGAGAAAGAAAATGAAAGCTGCTGGGTGCCAACGCGCTATTATTGTTGCGCACAATGCGGCCTTTGACTTAGGCTTTTTAAACGCTGCCACAGCGCGTAATAATATTAAACGCAGTCCTTTTCATGCTTTTGTAAGTTTTGACACCACCACTTTAGCAGGATTAGCGTTAGGGCAAACTGTTTTAGCTAAAGCTTGTGAGGCGGCTCAAATTGAGTTTAATAACAGTGAAGCACACACTGCGCTTTATGACACAGAAAAGACGGCTGAGTTATTTTGTCATATTGTCAATAAATGGCAGAGCTTAGGTGGCTGGCCATTAGCGCCGGCAGTGAGTGATGAATAGCAAAAAAACGGTAAAAAAAAAGCTAACGTCAAAAAACGCTAGCTTTTTATTAACAATTCAGTACATCCCTAATGGGTTAACAAACTGAATTACACATTAAGGTTGTCAGTGTAATATTAAAGTTTATCAGCGTTATCTGTTAGGTAAGAAGCAACGCCTTCTGGAGAAGCTGTCATACCTTTGTCGCCTTTATTCCAACCGGCTGGACACACTTCACCGTGTTCTTGGTGGAACTGTAATGCATCAACCATACGTAACATTTCGTCTACGTCACGGCCTAAAGGTAAATCATTAATCACTTGATGACGAACTACACCTTCTTCATCAATTAAGAAAGAACCACGAAATGCAACGCCTGCTTCTGGATGTTCAACATCATAAGCTTGACAAATTTCATGTTTAGTGTCGGCAACTAAAGTATATTGTACTGGGCCAATACCACCTTCGTTAACTGGGGTGTTACGCCATGCGTTATGTGAAAATTGTGAATCAATTGAAACACCAATCACTTCAACACCACGGCTTTTGAATGCTTCGATACGGTGGTCAAAAGCTAATAGCTCTGATGGACAAACAAAAGTAAAGTCTAATGGATAGAAGAACAATACAGCTTTTTTACCTTTTATAGTTTCGCTTAATGTAAAGCTATCTACAATCTCACCACTACCTAATACTGCCGCTGCTGTGAAATCTGGTGCTTGACGACCAACTAATACGCTCATTTTATGCTCCGTTATTTTTGTATAAAGCTATTTAGATAGCTTTAACGATGAAAAATTTATTGTTAGATTTACTACTTCACTACCAATGTAGTGATAATTTAACAAATATCAATTGCACTGCTGATATTTATTTTTACTCTTATTCAGCACTTGGCTGTTCAGAAGTGTTTTTAGCACTTGCTTCTTTTACTAAGGTTTGTAGCTCACCTTGTTGAAACATTTCTAAAATAATATCACAACCGCCAACTAACTCACCTTCAACCCAAAGCTGTGGAAAAGTTGGCCAGTCTGCAAATTTTGGTAATTCAGCTCGAATGTCTGGGTTTTGTAGAATGTCAACATAAGCAAATTGTTCACCGCATGAGATCAACGCTTGAGATGCTTGTGAAGAAAAACCACAGCTTGGTAATTTGGGTGAACCTTTCATGTATAGTAATACGGTATTTTCGCTGATTTGCTCTTTAATGCGTTCAATAGTTTCCATGATAACCCCTAAAAAATAATTAGTTCTAAAAATAATACTCATTACACTGAGTTGAATACACTGAGTTGAATTTTTAGTTAAACTTGCATTGAAAATATAGTGGTGACGAAATTTCACTTTTCAATTCAATATAATAAATACTTAAAAAATAAGTTTATATACTTGAAAAGCTAGTAAGTAGTCCCTATATCTATACATTAGTTATTCAAGATAGTATAAACTTAATACTTGAGTATTTTACTCAAGTTTTATTGGAAAATATACCCCTATTCACGAATAGACTGTAACTTTAAAATAAAGAACTTGGAGAGCACGATGGCTATTGAATTACCTGCATTACCTTATGAACAAAATGCCCTAGAACCGCATATTTCTGCAGAAACCTTATCATTTCACTACGGAAAGCATCACAACACTTACGTAGTAAAATTAAATGGTTTAATTGAAGGTACTGAATTTGCTTCTAAATCATTAGAAGAAATAGTTAAAACGTCTTCTGCGGGCATTTTTAATAATGCCGCTCAAATATGGAACCATACTTTTTACTGGAATAGCTTAAGCCCAAATGGTGGCGGTGAACCAACGGGCGCTTTAGCTGACGCTATTGTAGCAAGCTTTGGCTCTTTCGCTGACTTTAAAGCGAAATTTACTGACAGTGCAATTAATAACTTTGGTTCAAGCTGGACTTGGTTAGTAAAAAATGCTGATGGCAGTTTAGCCATTGTTAATACATCTAATGCTGCAACACCATTAACTGATGAAGGTGTTACACCATTACTTACTGTAGATTTATGGGAACATGCTTATTACATTGATTACCGTAACTTACGTCCTAAGTACATGGAAGGTTTTTGGGCATTAGCTAACTGGGATTTTGCAAGCGAAAACTTTTCAGCTTAATAGCAAAGCTTAAAAAATTTAATAAAAAACGAGCTGTAAAGCTCGTTTTTTATTTCTTTTACTCAGGTTAGCCAGATAACCTAGATTTGGGTTAACACTTGTACTTTAACAACTATTGTTTTGATTTTATCGTTGGTTATGCTTGGTATCAATTGACAACGAACGTAACGGTTTTAATCTTCCGTTAGCTCTTTAAGCACATCAGCTTTTAGTTCTCCCCAAAGCTTCCCAGATTCAACACCGTATTTTCGTACCGCAAAAATGGCTTCATCAAAACGGTTTTCTTGCGCTAGCTCTATTAGTTTTTGGTAGTAGGCTCTAGATATTTCTCGCCCCGTTGGGTGGGCAAAGTATAAACTACCAATGCGTGAATATAGGCCTCTAAAGCCATTTAAGATAAGTAAGTATATTGCGTTTTGTGAAGCAACGACGAGTTCTTTATTTAATTTATAATCAAATTCAGCAAATGCTTCACCACTGTCTTCAACATCAAGGTAAGCACTTAATAATTCGATCGTTTTTTTAGGATTGTTTTTAATAGCGCCACGCACATATATCGCACTAATATTGGTGCGGGCAGATAATAAGTTATCGACTAAATCTGGCACGCCTTCTTGGTCGAGGTGGGCTAATGTTTCTAAAATGTTTAAGCCTGATGTTTCCCAGAAGTTATTCACCTTGGTGGGTTTACCATGCTTTATTGTTAGCCAACCATCACGTGCCAAGCGCTGCAGCACTTCTCTGAGTGTTGTTCTGGTAACACCTATCAACTCTGATAATTCTCGCTCTGCTGGTAAAATTGAGCCAGGAGGAAAACCGCCATTCCAAATAGATTCAACAATATATTGCTCGGCAAATCCGGCAGGGCTTTGAGCTTTTATAACCATACTTGGTAACGACCTAAAAAAAATTAAGGCACTGATTGTACCAGAAGAATATTTTGGTACAAGCCCAATAACAGGCGATAATGTAAACTATACATAAAAAATAACAAATAATTGCTTATTTTCTATAATGAACCATTATTGCGCCAGACACTTTACCCACAGTTAAGTCTTTAATGAATTCATAGTTTGCGCTTTCAAAAAAAGCCCTGAATTTTCCTGAAGTCGCATAAACTGCTACCCCTTGACTGTCACTATGTTCTTTAAGAACAGTATTGACTGCTGCCATTAAGTAATGACCAAAGCCATGATGTTGATGTAAAGGGTGGACGGCAATAAAAGCGAGCATATGAAATTTTTTTAATGGGACTGCTGCAAGTACTGTTTTTTCTTTTTCGATCATTTGCTTAGTACTTAAATAACCCGCAGTAAGTAACATTTTAAGGCGCCAGTGCCAAAACCTTTCGCTGCCTACACTATCGTCAGGGCTATTTAAACAAGCGACACCCACCATAGAATCACCAAGATACAACCCTATGATAGGCTGTTCTGCTTGCCAGAAAGTATTTAGCTCTTCTCTGATAGCCGCTCTTAGCCTTTGTTCATACCCCTCTTTGTCACTGTTAAATATCTCTAAAAATACGGGATCGTCATGATAAGATTGAAACAGCAACGAGGCTGCTAACTTTAGCTCTTTTGCACTAAGGTAGGCTGCTCTTATATCTCGTTCGTTATCTGGCGAAACAGTCTCAGACATAGTAGTTCTCCAATAAAATTACATTACTTGTTAAAACACATATTACCTTAACAGCTTTTTTTAATAATAGGGCAATATAATTAAATACTAAAAACATAGCTAAACTTAAACAAGATGATGCTATTATCGGCTAAAATAGTAGAAAATAATGTATCAGCGATGACAATAAAAGATGAAATATTAATTTTAGCAAATCAAATTGCCAATAAAGGCAATAAACCAACAGTTGCCTTGATCAAAGCGAAATTAACTAAAAGTGTCCCCTTACCCACGATTATTGCAACATTAAAGGTTTGGCAACATGAGCCTGACTTTGCCCTTTTACCTGAAACTAAGCAGGGTAATCTCTCAAAACAAACCAGCAATGACTCAATAGCACCAAGTAGCTTTGTAGATGAGTTACCAAGCGAGTTGCTGGAGATGAAAAATGAATTGATGAGTATGAAAAAAGAAATCCTTGAAGTAAAATCACTTGTTACGCAATTAGTAAAGCAACACACTGTTGACTAACCGATAAGTGATAGTAAGTGAATATTTATGCTAAATTAACATTAAGGCGATACTAGTTATCTTAGCTTGCGCCTAGCTCATGAGTATTCACCTTAAAAAGTGTCGTTACTCACATACTGGTGTTAGTTGAGTAATAAACTCACCAAGGGTGTCAGCTAATTTTTTATGCGGCTTACAGCCGACACGCTCTACCCAGACTGCGCCGGTATTATTGTCAAGAGAAATAATAATATCCTCTTCGTCTGTCACCGCAAAAAATATAGTTTCTGTTTGTTTTAACCGCCGTTTCATTAAAATATGGCCAATTAAATTTTCTTGTAAGCGTTCAAAATCAGCTTTATTCCATGCAAACAATAACGACAGCCCGCCTTCTTCACATGTTGCTGTAAGGCTGTCGCTAAAAAATGTAGTAAAGTACGTTTTAATATCTTGATGTAAGGTTATTGCTAACGCAGTTTCTACGTTATCAAAACTTAACGCTTGTTCAACCTCCATATTTATCGGTTGCCAATACACCTCTCCCGGTAATAACTTTGTTGTGTCTTTCACGTTAGAAACTTCACAAGGCGAAGGCCACTGTGTGTCGTGCTCTATTTTAGGTAAATGCGAATGCCTATTTTGGTATTGATTGACGTATTCTCTAGAGAATTGCTGCAATATTTCGACTAAACCGGCTTTATCTTGATTTGATGATGTCATCTAATTCAGAGATCCTTTAACATAGGGTATGAACATTTTCATAGCATAAGAAAAAATATGGCAACCTACCAAAACTCAAAAGAACTTAGCAATCTAACGCTTGGTAAAGCGACCGAATATTGTAGTGAATATAACCCAAATTTATTACAAGGGGTACCAAGAAGCTTAAATAGAGATGAATTATCACTAGCGCCCGACTGTTTGCCCTTTATTGGTGAAGATGTTTGGTATGGCTATGAATTATCGTGGTTAAACAACAAGGGAAAGCCTATAGTGGCCGTAGCCGAGTTTCGTTTTGCCTGTTCTAGCCCCAATTTAGTTGAGTCTAAGTCATTTAAATTGTATTTAAATAGTTTTAATCAAAGTAAATTTGCTAATGTTGATGAAGTGCAAAACATACTGGTCAAAGATTTATCGGCGACTGCTGGCACACAAGCACAAGTAAAGCTATTCTCAGTTGAAGAGTGTTCCGCGCTAACGATTAATACTAATAAGCCAGACGTTATTTGCATTGATGATGCAGATATCACTGTAGATAACTACCACTATAACGCAAAACTGTTGAGCCAAGCACAAAAAAACATTGTCGATAGCGCCCCTACTGCCGATGTTGTTAGTGAAAACCTTGTTAGTCATTTACTTAAATCAAACTGCTTGATTACCAACCAACCAGACTGGGCAAGTGTTTATATCAGCTATAAAGGACGGCCAATCGATCACAGTGTTTTATTACAATATTTAATATCGTTTCGCCAACATAATGAATTTCATGAGCAATGTGTTGAGCGAATTTTTTGTGATTTACAACAATATTGCCAGTTAACAGAATTAACGGTATTCGCCCGCTATACCCGCCGTGGCGGTCTAGACATAAACCCCTTTAGAAGTACTCATATCAGCTCTGCTCCAGCAGCAAGAACATTAAGGCAATAGGGCTTTTGTTTCTCGTTAGAGGTAAGTGATTAGCTTTGCTTACTTCTAACTTGTTATCAGTACTTTTAAGCGTTGACTTAGCCTACTCTGACTCAAGGCTCAACTTTTATTCTCAACACAGATAGTTAGCATTATTAAGCACCACCTTTTGGGAAAGCCACTCCTGTCCAGTATTCAAAGAACGCTTTTTGCACTTTACTTGCATTAGCTAACGGCATAACCCTTAATTGTTTTTTTGGCTTATTGGCTAAGGTTATTTTCTTAGTTTCTAACTTATCTCGGCGAAAAAAGGTGACACTAACTTGATCTTCCGGCTTATAGTCATTTAACCTGTTTGCTAAGTGTGTATTTGCTATGCGCAAACCATCAACAGCCACAATAATATCACCTAAGGTTAAACCGGCCTGCCAAGCAGGACTGTTTTTTTCAACAGCGAATGTGCTCAGTCGCACCACGTGCTCCACTCGTTGCATGTACCATAAATACATAACGCTTAAAGGGAGTATCATCCCAAATATATTTACTTTGCTGCACTAACGTTTTTAAATCAGCCACGATTTTTGCACTGTTATAATTGCCTTCACCCCAGATAACTAACTCATAATTACGCCCTTCTACCGAGAATTGATGATGCTCGTTGAGCCCAGTTTCAATGGGGGAGTCCACTAGAATGTCATAATTTTTAGCAATAAATCGCTGTATATTGTTGTTGCGTTGTTTACTGCTTGGTTTTTTACGTATATTTTGACTACTTTCAAGCCCAGAAACACTGCGCCAATTCGCAGGAACCTGCAAGTCGACAATATGCTTTGTATCACGAAAAGCGTCGTGATACATCACCACCGCTGAAGCATCGAGAAAAGCATGGCTGTCATCAATATGGCGAGTTCTCAGGGCTAACTCATTAGCATAGACCTGATAGCTCAACTGAACTTTTTTATTTAGCGTACCCCGAACTTGCCAAGTGTCTTTATCTACTTTATCCCACTGTAGTTGATTACCATTACCATCCATAGCTGCAAAACCACGAATACCATTGGCCAGGTTAAGTATCTCATAACGTCCTGTCCGCCATGCAGGCAAATGAAAACTCGCGCGTTCTGTAGCTAAACTGTCAAATATAATATGTACTTTTGCGTAATGATGTTGGGGTTCGTCAATCGTGATAGCAACGAAAACACTCGCGTATATATTTGTAGAAACCAAGCTGCAAACAACGGTTAAAAACGTTTGTAATAAAAGAGATTTTTTAATCATTTTCAACTAAACTTCCTTTAAGGTACTAAACGGAACTAGGACGGAACGCGATAAGGTTAAGCTTAGCTAACTTACTAAAAATAAATTAAGTCAACTCAACAATAAAGTACGACTAAACCACTAGATTTACATTTTAGTCATAACGACCAAGAATACTGTTGATAACCCTACGCGTTATACTGTAAATTATGAGCTGCATAAGTAATCACCTTGGCTGCTAGTTGTGACTAGATAAAACATAAGGAATGCCCTGCAAAATGATACCTAAAACTGTTGCTGATAAAAAATCAAAAACATTACAAAATCGACTTAATGCAGCAATAGCATCTAGAGCTTCGCTTGAGGAAGACTTTAAAGCGCAGTCAACTATGTTAATTGAGTTTATTAATAAGTTATCTCAAGTGTTAAAAGGTATTGACTTAAAACTCGATAATCGTCTGGCGCAACTGCGAGGGTTATTTGCTAGAACAGCCCCTGTATCTGATGTTGAATTAAAGATTAATGAAATATCTAAGTTATTACAAAAACACACTGCAGCCAACGAAATAAACATTACTCGGTTGCATACACAGTTTAATAATGCAGGCCAAAACTTACAAAAAATAACGGGGTTACCCAATAGTTTACGAAGAGATTTACGTGAATTATTAACTGAAAACCAATCAACAAAAGAAAGCGTAACCCAATATGCTCCTCTGTTTAGCCAGCTACTAAACTTTTACCACTTAACGTTGCAAACAAAGCTTAATACTAGCGATAATAATCTAGCAGCGCAAAAAAAAGCTAATGTAGCAAAGAGCGCTTCATTGCCTGAGCATACTAGCGCTAGCGCTGTAAACAGCAAACTGATAAAAGAAATATCCTCATGTTTAAGTAAGTTACCATTATCAACTCAGCACACGAAAGAGTTATTAGCCATCAATAAAAAGCTGGTAAAAGATACAAAAAATGATGATGTATTACAAAGATTTATTGAAATATTTGACATAATCGTTGCCGACTTACAAGATGAGAGAGACCACGCTAAGAACTTTTTAAATACATTAAGCGAAACACTAACAAGGGTGCAAGATGCCGTAAAAAGCACGTTATCAACTTGTGAAACTGCGAAAAACACTAACGATAAAATTAATCAAACCCTGCAAGGGCAGTTGCTTGACATGAGAACCTCAGTTAAAGAAGCGCTTTCTCTCTCGCAAGTAAAAGTTGATATTAATAGCAAAATAAGCAATATAGCCAAAACATTAGAAGAGAAAACCAAATTAGAGCTAAATAACCAACAAGTATTGTCTGAACAACTCCATGATATGGCTAAAAAGGTTGAGCAGCTTGAACAACAAAGTAAAGAGTTTGAAAGTAAGCTAGCCGAACAACAGCGTAAGAGCATGCAAGACTCTTTAACTAAGTTAAGTAATCGTGCAGCTTTTGACGAATACTTCACCCAGTGTATGGTGAGCTACCACCATAAACCTATTGATTTAGCTATAGCTGTGATGGATATAGACGACTTTAAGGGTATTAATGACACCTACGGCCATACAGCTGGTGATAAAACCTTACAAGTTATTGCCAATACTATACAAAAGAAAGTAAGCAAAGGTGTCTTTGTGGCGCGCTATGGTGGTGAAGAGTTTGTACTGATCTACACAAACCATAAAGAAGCTGATTTTATCAATGAATTAAACGTATTAAACAAGAGTGTTGCCCGCTTACCGTTTAAGTTCAAAGAAAATAATGTCAGTATTACCTTATCTATCGGTGCTACGCATATTAACCCAGAAGACAATATACATACCGCATTTGAACGCGCTGATGAAGCAATGTACAAAGCGAAAACACAAGGAAAAAACCAAGTTGTTTATTTTAAATAACATAACACGCGTTATTAAAACTTGGTTTAATATTCACTCTACAAAATAAAGGAGTTCCCCATTCAAACTCAACTAAATCCTGTCGGAAACATGAACATTCTGTCACAAGCAGAGGTTGACCAATTACAACAATCTTCAGCTAGTGAACTTTATAACCTTTATCGAAACTGCTCGCTTGCCGTGCTCAATGCTGGCAGCCACACTGACGACGCGGAGCTAATATATCAGCAACACAAAGCGTTTACTATTGAAGTGCTCAGGCGTGAGCGTGGGGTTAAAATAGACTTAAAAAACCCTCCTGAACACGCGTTTGTTGATGGTAAAATAATACGGGGTATACGTGAACATTTATCAGCTGTTTTGCGTGATATTTTATTTATCCATAACCCTTATCAGCACATGCATTGCGCTCCTGACTCACTAACGGATGCTACGTTTGGTATTCTTCGTAATGCTAATGCTATTTTGCCAGAAACAGAGCCTCGTTTAGTAACCTGCTGGGGCGGACACTCTATTCCTGAAAACGAATACAAATATACCAAAGCTGTTGGGTATCAATTAGGTTTACGTCACTTTAATATTTGTACCGGTTGCGGGCCAGGTGCTATGAAAGGCCCGATGAAAGGCGCAACGATAGGCCATGCGAAACAACGCAACAAAGAAGGCAGATACTTAGGTTTAACCGAGCCTAGTATTATTGCTGCAGAACCACCTAATGCGATTGTAAATGAGCTAATTATAATGCCTGACATTGAAAAACGTTTAGAAGCGTTTGTGAGAATGTCACATAGCATTATTATATTCCCAGGTGGTGCTGGCACCGCTGAAGAACTATTATATATTTTAGGCATTTTGCTCAACAAAGAAAATAAAGACCAAGTACTCCCTATTATTTTAACGGGCCCTGAGAGCGCTAAGGAATACTTTAACGAAATAGATGCCTTTATTGGCGCAACCTTAGGTGAAGAAGCACAAGGTTTATATAAAATTATAATTAACGACGCTGAGCAGGTTGCTCAGTCTGTAACAAAAACGCTTGATAGTGTGCTGACATATCGCAAAGAAACTGGTGATGCTTTTCATTTTAACTGGTCTTTAGTGATCGAGGATGACTTTCAACAACCCTTTGAGCCAAGCCATGAGAATATGAAAGCATTAAATATAAGTCACGACTTGCCTACCGCAGAGCTTGCGGCAAATTTACGTAGAGTCTTTTCAGGTATTGTTGCGGGCAATGTTAAATCTGAAGGAATAAAAGCAATTAGAGAGCATGGCCCTTTTCAAATATCAGGTGACAATAACATTATGGTATTAATGGATAAATTACTCGCCTCTTTTGTCAGCCAAGGGCGGATGAAACTACCTGGTAGTAACTACGTTCCTTGTTATCAAGTATTAGAGAGCTAGGCATGTCTGCTCACTTGGTGTTAATTGACGCGCTAAATTTAATCCGCCGAATTTATGCGGTACAAGAGCGTCCATTTGTTCAGAGCCAACTTGACGGTGATTTAGCAGAAAAAACACAACAACAGGTTTTATTTAATACGTTACAAGCCTGTAGTAAAGCGCTAGAAAACATACTCAACGCCCAGCAAGCGAGTCATGCGCTTGCTGTGTTTGATAGCCAAAACCCTTGCTGGCGTTATACCTTATACCCTGATTATAAAAAAGGTCGCAAAAAAATGTCTGTGCATCTAGCAAATGCACTGCCAAGCATACAAGATGCCTTTTTTAACCTTGGTGTAGACTCATTACTTTCTGAAGAAGATGAAGCGGATGATCTGATTGCGACTATCGCAACTAAAATGGCGTTGCACGGCCAAAACGTGACTATTATTTCTACTGACAAAGGTTTTTTACCCCTATTAAGCCCAAATATTCATATTTATGACTATTTTAACCGCCGCTATTTAGATGAAGATTATGTTAAAGATAAGTTTGATGTTAAACCAACACAACTGATTGACTTATGGACATTAACTGGTGATAACACCAATAAAATCCCCGGTGTTATGGGTATTGGTCAAATCACCGCGGCCAGTTTACTTAATGAATATGGCTCTCTTAATGCGCTATTAAGTAGTGAAACATTAAAACCGACAATAAAAGAGAAGCTCGCTGCCAGCGGTGAGCAAATAACACTCAGTAGAAAACTACTCACACTTAAACAAAATATTCCCCTTGGTTTTAACCTGAAGGATATTAGGTTAAAACCAGCAGCTCCCAAAGACGAAAGCCAACAATTAACAGCATTATAAAAAAACACCAAGGCGGCATAATGAATAAAAAAATTTTAACGCGCATATTTATTGCGTTGGCTGTTTACGGTATTTTTGTGTTATTGGTGGTGTCATTCTACGACGACAGTCCCAACAAAATGCAATGGGAAGATAGAGAAGCTTACAACAAACAGTTTATAGCTAAATTACAGCTTGACAACTTCACTTTTGAACAGGCATTAAACCAGCTTGGTAGCCCTGACATTACGGAAGCAAGAAAAAGTGGCAATAATTATTTTCAAGTGATGTTCTATCGCACCCAACACGTTAAATCAGACGGAATAACCACCCAAGAAGAGTGTACTTTTTTATTCTTTGTTAACGGCGTATTGAAAGAGATAGGTTTAGGCAGTAATTACCCTAAGCACTGGGCTATTATTGACCGCCATCAATAATGGAAGGCAACGCTGCTTAATGCAAACACAAACAACAGTGTTAAATAAACCTAGCATTAAAACAACTTATTATGCTGCGTATATGAATAATTATCTTAGCATTCAGTAAGTAAATATTACAAATAAAAACACCGAATACGTAACAGCGTTACTTACATGATATAAAGCACAGCATAAATACTAGATCAATAGCCTTTTAGTGCCTCCTTGCCTAGTATTGTACAAAAACATTACTTTATTAACTATAGTTAGTTAAGTAGCCCCCCTTTTTACCACAAGGCAAAAACACATGACCAAACAAACTATTACTGTGATCCCTGGCGACGGGATTGGCCCAAGCATTATTGATGCAACAATTAAAGTTTTAGATAAGGCCGGTTGTGACTTTACTTATGAATTTGCTGATGCTGGCTTAACCGCATTAGAAAAACATGGTGAGTTAGTACCACAAGAAACAATGGATCTTATCGAAAAAAACAAGATCACCTTAAAAGGCCCATTAACGACCCCTGTTGGTGAAGGCTTTACTTCAATTAACGTAACTTTACGTAAGCAGTTTAAGTTATACGCGAATTTACGCCCTGTATTATCATTTAAAGGGACTAAAGCGCGTTATGACAATATAGATATTCTCACCGTTCGTGAAAACACCCAAGGCATGTATTCCGGCGCAGGCCAAATTACCTCTGAAGATGGTACGCATGCAGAAGCAACAAGTATCGTTACCCGTGATGGCGCAGAAAAGATTTTAACCTTCGCCTATGAAACAGCTCGTAAAGAAGGCCGCAAAAAAGTAACCGCAGTACATAAGGCGAATATTTTAAAATCAACCTCTGGTTTGTTTTTAAAAGTAGCGCGTGAAGTTGCGGCGCGTTACCCTGATATTGAATCAACCGAAATGATTGTTGATAACTGCTGCATGCAATTAGTGATGAACCCTGAACAATTTGACGTTATTGTTACGACTAACCTTTTTGGTGATATTTTATCTGATCTATGTGCTGGTTTAGTCGGCGGTTTAGGTATGGCTCCAGGTGCTAATATTGGTGAAAACTGTGCAATTTTTGAAGCTGTGCATGGAAGTGCTCCTGATATAGCAGGCAAAAACATCGCTAACCCTACTTCTGTTATTTTAGCGGCTTTACAAATGCTTGAATATTTAGAGATGAGCGATAAAGCCGACAAAATTAGACAAGCGTTAACAGATGTTATCGCCAGCGGTGATCGCGCGACCCGTGATTTAGGTGGTACGCACGGTACAACTGATTTTACTGAAGCGTTACTGGAAAGACTATAAACTCAAAGTTTTTTAAGTGGCAAGGTTATAAGTAGCGTTCAAATAAACCATTGACCATAGCGAGTTGCTCCCAGGGCAACTCGCTTACAAACACGCTATTTACAGTAGCCTTGCATGGACAGTGATTTCTTCACGGTCGTAATACAAGTGCTTGGCATATAACTCATACTTTACTTGATGCTCTGAAAACATATCTTTAATTGTTTGTAAGTCTTTACTAACTTGCTGGTAGCGCCCTTTCATCGGCAGTTTCAAGTTAAATATAGCTTCTTTACAATAGCCATTTAATAGCCATTCACTCATTAATTTGGCTACTCGTTGTGGTTTTTCTATCATATCACAAACAAGCCAATAGACATTTTGCTTCATTGGGAAGTATTTAAAGCCATCCATCATTTTGTGCTTCACTTGTCCTGTGTCCATTAACGACTCAGCCATTGGGCCGTTATCTATTGCGGTAACCATCATACCGCGACGCACTAATTGATAGGTCCAGCCACCAGGTGCAGCCCCTAAGTCAACCGCGTTCATTCCTGAAGTCAAGCGAGTAGTCCACTCGTTGCGTGGAATAAAATACAAAAAAGCTTCATCCAGTTTCAACGTAGAGCGGCTAGGTGCCTGGCTTGGAAACTTAAGACGCGGAATGCCCATAACATGTAACGAACTATTATGTGCTAATGAATAACCTAAAATCACTTCTTGACCAGAAAGAAATAAGGCGTGCAAGATAGCGCCCGCCTCTTCAACATTAAAGTCTTTGCTTTTAGCCGTTAATACTTTCGCTTTACGCAACCCCTGCCGTAGTGGCACTGATAGTTTGCGACAAAACTTACTTAACGCTTTACCCTCATTAGTATCCGGCATTTCCATACGCAAATCGTCATACTGCCATTCATCGCCAAGCGACTCAACTATAGCTTCAACGCGATTATATTGAGGTAAGTCAATTTTTTCGGTTAGAGTAACAAACCATTGACGTGTAAAAACAAGGCGTCTAAGTGGCAATTTTTCTATTAACACTTCACCATGCTCTGGTACGTGTAAGTGAAAAAAAACTAAGCCTTGGTTTTGTTTTAACTCTAGATAGCCGTAAACCTCATTCCATGAAGCTTTTTCTTGAATTTCAGCTCCGCACTCTTTTTCAAAGCCCGGACGACAATATAATACGATAGATGTCATAAGTTTTTTTTACCTGCAATTGACAAAAGTAGCCAAGCGACTGCCAATGATATTCCGCCAAACGGTGTAAGTTGTCCAATAAAGGAAACACTAAAAAATGTTTTAATATAAATGCTACCACTAAAGAGTACAATACCAACAATAAAGCCGATACATGCCGCTAACAATAGCGTGGACGGCTTGCTAATAGCCACGTTAGCTTTAAGCCAAACTAACACTACTAATAGGGCTAGGGTATGAAATAACTGGTATTGCAAGGCTGTTTTTAATGTTGCCTGTACGTTAACAGGCAATGCTTGCCCTGCGTGAGCAAGGTAAGCGCCGAATAGTACAGAGAAGCAGCCACTAAGGCCAACAAAAATTAGTAAATATTTTAGTAGACTGTTTTTTTTCATAGTCGTTTTTATATTTTTATCCACTGGTGATCTGCTCCTGAATAAATTGGCCGATAACCTGTATTGCACTTTTTATATGCTGGGCGTGGGTAAAGCCTGATTTTACCCTAGGCTTTAAACTGTGATCACCATCACTTAAGAAGAAGCACTGACACTGGCTTGATAGTTCATAACTTAACACTTCTGCTTGCGTACCTAATGTATCACGTTCTCCTTGTACTATTTGAATCGGAAGCTGGGTATTTTGCAACGGCTCAAGCCGAAGCTGCGCCACTTTATTTGCCGGATGGAATGGGTATCCTAAACAAAAAACACCTTGCACTTGGCTTAAAACTGTTTCATCGCTCGCCAATGTTGCCGCTACGCGAGCACCCATCGACTTACCGCCAATAAATAAAGGAAGTGTTTTATTATTACCTGCCGTATTATTTCTGGTTGTGCTAATGTCTTTAATCACTTTTTTATAACAAGCAATTAACATTGGCATTCTGTCGGGCGGATAACGTTTACCTAGCGCAATACGCTTGTCCATATAAGGGAAATTAAACCTAAGCACATTAATATTAGCTTGATTAAGCAAAGCCGTTACCTGCACCATAAAGTCATGATGCATGTCGGCACCAGCACCATGAGCAAAAATAACTTGCGCGATGGGTGCTTCTACATTGTTAACAATGGTGCTAATAGGGTTACTTACCTTATTATTTAGCTTATGAGCAAGGGGGTCGCTGTGTGCTTTCATTGTGGTGGTGACCTATTTTTTATTGTTTATCACGAAAACCCATTAACGCCATGGGCTCAGTGATTAAGTGATTAAGTGATTTGGCCATCTTTAACTTGCGCTTGCTCTGACTCAACCATGTTCAGTAGCCAGTCTCTAAATGCTGCTATTTTACCAATTTCTTTTTGAGACTCACGGCAAACAATAAAATAGGCATTTTTACTAACCAGTACATCATTAAACGGACAGACCAAACGGCCTGAATCAATATCTGGTTTTGCTAGCACATTATACGCTAACGCAACACCCTGGCCATATAAAGCCGCCTGCAGTACCATAGCCGAATGGCTAAAAATAGGCCCATGATTAACATTAGTTCCTTTTACTTGAACTTGCTTAAACCAACGTTTCCAATCGCGACGAGACGTATCATGAAGTAAAGTATGGTGTTGTAAGTCATCTAAAGATAATAAGGGTGGCTTACCGCTGGCTGCACTTTCTTGTAAAAGCAAGGGAGAACAAACAGGAATTAAATACTCGGTTTGTAACTTATCGGCATGTACATTAGGCCACCGACCTCGCCCATAATAGATCGCAACATCAACATCTTCCGTTAGCGAGTTCTCTGCTTGGTCAACAGCTTTAATACGAACGTCTATATCAGGGTGCAAGGAATTAAAAGCACTTAACCTAGGCACAAGCCATTGTATGGCAAAACTTGCTTGTGAACTCACGGTAATTGAGCCTTTAGCGCCACGAGCAAGCAATCTTTCTGTGGCTTCATATAAGGAGGTAAAAATACCTTTTATATCGAGATAATAAGATTGCCCTTCTTCTGTTAACAATAAAGAGCGATTTTTTCGCATAAACAATTTTATGCCTAAATGCTCTTCTAATGCTTTTATTTGGTGGCTAACAGCGGCTTGAGTTACAAATAACTCCTCTGCTGCCTTGGTAAAACTCAACTGTCTAGCCGAAGCTTCAAATGCCCGCAATGCGTTTAATGGTGGTAGTCGAGTAGCCAAATTACACCCAATACTTGTAGAAAACAAAAAAAAGTAAAACGTTCAACATACACAACACAGTATAAACACTATGCATTAGTTTTTCTAATGAATAACATGATTATATGTCATTTTTAAGTGTGTTCGTTATTGCGTATTATAGTGAACGTAGATTAAGGACACCACCTCAACGTTTTAACAGCAAAAAGTAGACCGTGTAAGTAAAAATAGCCGTAGTCAAAATAATAAACGCGAGAAAGTCCTAATAAATCTATCTGCCAAACAATGGCACCATACAAATATTAGGCCCAAAGGATTAACAAAATGAAAAGCATTAACGTATACAAACTTGCCCTCGTCGCTACCTCCGTAGTAATGATTTATTTTACTTCTGGTTTAGCATCTATCGCGCAAGCTGCTGAGCTAGTAAAAGCAGAGCCAATTAAACAAGAACGATTAATTAGCCAAGCACAAACAAGCTTAGCATTAACGTTTTCAACACTGGCATTACCTGCCAATTCAATACAAAACAAGGCAAGTAACCTGTTAGCAAAAGAAAATATTAACACCAACAATAAAGACAACACGCTTGTATTTAATAATATGGCAAGAATGGCTGAATAAAAGCAGACCTAGCACTGTATTAGCAAAGACTTTAAGACAGGCGCTTTAAAAAAACACCACAAAATGCTCGCACATTTTCTAAGTCTAGGGGGAGAAATCCCCCTTTTTTTATCTGCAGTGTTGATCAACCTGTGATAGAAAACCACCACCAATATACGATTTTATTTTAGTAAGGTTAAATGCGCACTAATCAGTGATTAGCGGGGCAAAGCCTTTCACCAAGTCATCGATCGCTTTCATTTGAACTAAATAGGGTTCTAGTTTATCAAGCGGCAAGGCACAAGGGCCATCACACTTAGCGGCAGCAGGCTCTGGGTGAGCTTCAATAAACAAACCAGCGATACCTACAGCCATACCACTGCGTGTTAATTGCGCAGCCTGTGCTCGTCGGCCATCTGCACTATCACTACGACCACCAGGCTTTTGTAACGAATGTGTGGCATCAAAAATCACTGGGGCATAATTACGCATTTCATCCATGGCTAGCATATCAACCACTAAGTTATTATAACCATAACAACTGCCGCGCTCACAAAGAATAATATTTTCATTTCCCGCTTCGGCAAACTTATTAATAATATGCTTCATTTCATGCGCTGCTAAAAACTGCGGTTTTTTGACATTGATAGCGGCACCCGTTTTAGCCATTGCGATAACCAAGTCGGTTTGCCTAGCAAGAAAAGCAGGTAATTGAATAACATCAACAACTTCGCTTACGGGTTGTGCTTGGTATGGCTCATGTACATCAGTAATAACAGGTACATTAAAAGTTTTTTTTATTTCCTCAAAAATTCTTAAACCTTCATCTAAACCTGGCCCTCTGTAGGAATGAACTGAAGACCTATTGGCTTTGTCAAAGGATGCTTTAAACACATAGGGAATATTAAGCTTTTGTGTCACTTCAACATAGTGTTCAGCAATTGTCATCGCTAAGTCACGCGACTCTAGCACGTTCATTCCACCAAATAAAACAAATGGCTTATCATTCGCCACTTCAATGCCACTTACCGCAACTGATTGTATTGTCATAATTTTTCCTAGTAAATTGCCATTATCTTAGCCCCTAAGCCTGACACCTAATAAATTTAAGGTGCAAAGCTACTGGCCGTGCTGCAAATTAAGCGCCGATAATGCGTAATAATTGTCCACAAAGCCAAGCCATATAAGTACCTAATGCGTACCCTAATACTGCTAGCAATACACCAACCGGTGCCAATGAAGGATGAAAAGCCGAGGCAATAACAGGTGCAGAGGCAGCTCCACCAATATTCGCTTTACTACCTACAGCCAAATAAAATATTGGGGCTTTGATCATTTTGCCAACAATAAAGAGTAAAGCAACATGAATAGCCATCCATAGTAACCCAATAACTACATACTTGGGCGCTTCAACGACTTGTGTAATATCCATATGTAAACCAATGGTTGCCACTAAGATGTAAAGAAAACTACTCCCTACTTTTGATGCGCCGACACCTTCTAAACGTCTAGCTTTAGTAAAAGAGAGTAACAAGCCAACCGTTGTCACCAACACAATAATCCAGAACAACTTGCTGTGTAAGCTAAATTTTTCTAATTCTGGGTAATTAATTTTGAAAAAAGGCACTAACAAGTCTGCTGCTAAATGGGCGAAGCCGGCAGCACCAAAACCGACAGCTAAAATAAGCATAAAATCTTTTAATTCTGGCTTTTTTGCGTGCTCACGTTCAAACGCTTCAACTTTATTGATTAGTTTATCAATACCCGATGTATCAGCGCCACTTTTTGCATCAATACGTTTATGGTTGGCGGCGAAGTAAAGTAAGCAAGCCATCCATAAGTTGGCGACAACAATATCTACCGTGACCATAATAGTGAATATTTTTCCGTCAGCACCATAAATTTCTTTCATCGCAAGCATGTTTGCCCCACCGCCGATCCAGCTACCTGCTAATGCCGCCATACCACGCCATACTGCGTCAGGGCCGGTAACGCCGAGTAATTCAGGCCAAATTGCCGAGATCGCCAGTAATGCTATAGGCCCACCAATAACAACGCCAACAGTGCCGGTTAGAAACATTATAATGGCTTTATTACCTAAAGCGGCAATGGCTTTAAGGTCAATACTTAAGGTCAATAGTACTAAACAAGCCGGTAGTAAATAGTATTTTGCAACCTCATCAACCTGGCTGACCTCTGCACTAACAATACCAAACGTGTTTAATAACGAAGGCAATAAATAACACATCAATAATGCAGGTACATATTGATAAAACTTTTTAAAGGCGGGATGCTCACTGTTTGAGCTATAAAAAACAAAGCCTAAAATTAAGCAAAGTAACCCTAATACGGCTACATCATTGGTTATTAGTGGGGCAACTATGGAGCTTGACATTGGTTTGTCCTATTATTTTAATTATATAAATTGCTCAATATAAATTATTTGTATTACATTGTTATCTGTTACCTGTAACAATGTAACTTAGTGAAAAGTAGGGTCCGTTAGCGTTATGTTATCAAGTTGAATTTTTAACAATTGTGCTGCAGGATCTTTTGGACACTTTTCGACAAAATAACGATAGTCATCAACCGCCACTTTAAAGCATTCTAATTGGTGAAGCAAAAATCCACGGTCACGCCTTTGCAGCGGATCGTCAGGATTTAATGACAGTAATAAGTCCACGCAGACTAAAGCTTGCGCAAATGCTTTCTCACGAATTAAGGTCGCTTTTAAGCCACTTAAATATTCTGCTAAAATAGCTTGCCTGTTCATCGCCGAAAACTCTTGTTGGCTAGGGTCACCCGATAGCTCTTCAAGGCGTAGATCTAACTCTTGCCAATTTAAAGACTCTCCCGTTACTGCATCAAATACAATAGCATATTGCTCATCACAACAAAGGCGAACCATAACTTTATTCGGGACAAAAACCAAATCTGCGCTAAAGCCACATGCGCTGATAATTTCACAAACAATAATAGCTTTCACTATAGGCGACATTAAACGTTGGTTTAAGCTGGGGGCAACTTTATAAGCACTAATTGGCCAATTTGTTTTCTCACTATCAATAAATAGATGCTGATAATAAAGCTCATTCATTAACACTTCTGCTTGTTCTAAGGGAGACTCTATTTCAGCAATAACCGCTTGGCACTGGGCTATAATTAGCTCTAAAGCATCAAGTGACAGTTCAAGCTCAGTGTCATTAACGTGAGCTAAAGATAAGTCACCTTGAAAAATAGCCTCTTCAAGTAAGACCAGTGTTTGTAATAAACATTTGTCTTGAGATTGAAGTTCTAAAAGCAACAATGTATTCATAAGTTTTAATTAACGCTAATAAAGTTTTTTAAAAAGGAAGTAATGCAAAAGTCACTGAATCAGTTGATTATAAAAATAAAATTGGCTCTCGTGTGATAGCTAAGCGTACAATTAACATAATCCAACCCATAGCACCTAAGTAGCCCATAACACGAAGAGGTTTATTTCGAGCAAGCTTAAGTGTGTAATATCCTGTTAAAATATAGGCAATTATTGCAATAATTTTTTCACCTAACCATAGTTGCTCCATGGGGTTCATTGAATATTGCACCGCCATAAAAACGCCAAGCCCTAGCAATAGGGTGTCAATAATATGCGGGGTGACTTTCACCCATTTCGCTTGTAGTTTATTTGAATTAGCCAACAACCATACAAAGCGTAAAGTAAATAAAGTAACGCTTATGACAGCTAAGGTTATATGCAAGTGTTTAAACAAAATGAACTCCTCTGTGAATTTATTTTAACTCTCGGCCACAAACGTTGCCCAGGTAATACGGTCATGGCCATTTAAGTCTTTTTCTGTTTGTGGATTAGCGTAACCCAAACTTAATAATATATTTCGTACATCACTAGCTTGTGCAAAGCCATGTTCAAAAAATAAGTGCCCGTTTAATGCCAAAAAGTTACGTGCTTGATCAGCAATATGTTTTATATCAGCTAAACCGCCCTCGTTTGCAATAAGTGCTGACGCTGGCTCAAAACGAACATCACCTTGTGTTAAATTAACATCTTGGCTGTCAATATAAGGTGGGTTTGACACAATTAAGTCAAACTTTTTACTTGTTGACACTTGAGAAAACCAGTCACTTTGAAAGAAGTTAACCTGTGTTAATTGACAGTTTTTTGCATTTTGCTGTGCAAGTTGCACCGCTTCAAGGCTAAAGTCTATTGCATCAATATGCCAAGTGGGTTGTTCGCTTGCTAAAGCCAGTGCTATTGCTCCTGTGCCTGTGCCTAAGTCTAAACAGTTAATATTTGCACTGTTTTGAAGTGTTTCTAGCACCAATTCAACCAGTGTTTCAGTGTCTGGCCGCGGAATGAGTGTCGCTTTAGAAACAGCAAGAGGCAATGACCAAAACTCTTTCATACCGGTAATATAAGCAATTGGTTCGCCCTGAATACGGCGAACCAATACTTGTAAAAAAACGTGTAAATCAGTATTGCTGAGTATTTTTTCAGGCCAAGTTAGCAGGTAACTACGCTCTTTATTAAGCACCAACGACAATAGTATTTCAGCATCAAGCTTGGCGCTATCTGAGCTAGCCTGCAATAGTTTTTCGCCTTGAATCAATAAGTTAGAAATTGCATTATCGCCCACTAACCTTATTTGATATGAACTTGATAATAATGAACTACTCACAGATTAATGTTGCTCAGCAAGTTCAGCCAGAAGATCAGCTTGGTTTTCTTGCATTATAGGCTCAAGAATCAATTGTAAATTACCTTCCATAATTTCATTTAATCGATAAAGCGTTAAATTAATACGGTGGTCGCTCATGCGGCCCTGAGGAAAGTTATACGTACGAATGCGCTCAGAACGGTCGCCACTTGCTACTAAATTACGACGTGATGACTCTTCTTCACTACGGCGCTTTTCATCTTCCGCTTGTTGTAACCTTGCTTGTAAAACAGACATCGCTTGAGCACGGTTTTTGTGTTGCGAGCGTTGATCTTGACATTCAACAACTACACCAGAAGGAATATGAGTAATACGAATGGCTGAATCTGTTTTATTCACGTGCTGACCACCGGCGCCTGACGCACGAAAAGTATCTACTTTTAAGTCAGCCTTGTTTATTTCAATGGCTTGCGACTCAGGGATTTCAGGCATCACAACTACAGTACACGCTGAAGTATGTACGCGCCCTTGCGACTCAGTTTCAGGTACACGTTGGACACGGTGCCCCCCTGACTCAAATTTCATTTGCCCATAAACACCTTCACCGTTAATTTTTATAATCAGCTCTTTATAACCACCTTGCTCACTTTCGTTCGAGTTCATCACTTCAATTTTCCAGCCTTGCTTTTCAGCATACCGACTGTACATTCTGAACATATCACCCGCAAAAATAGCCGCTTCGTCCCCTCCGGCACCGGCACGAATTTCAACAAAGCAGTTATTATCATCATTAGGATCACGAGGTAGTAATAATATTTGCAGCGCTTCTGCTAAATCAGTAACTGCTTGTTTAGCCTCTTTAAATTCTTCCTGTGCCATTTCTCGCATATCAGGGTCATCGTCTTTTAGCATTAATTCTGCCGTAGCAAAATCGTCCTCAGCACTTTGGTAGTTGTGAAAAACTGTCGTCACTTCGTCTAAGCGTTTAAACTCTTGCGATAAGCTACGAAACTTGTCTTGGTCGTTTATAGTTTCAGGATCAGATAATAAGGCTTGAACTTCTTCAAAGCGCTCAGCTAACGCTTCAAGTTTATGATAAACAGAGGATTTCATTAAAATAATCTTTTTTTAAAAGGAATAATTAAGCTAGGAAAAAATTAACGCCATGGCCATGGTAATTAGCGCTATTCTAGCACAGGCGCTATTTTTCTACAGTAGGTAGTAGATTGTCAATAAAGATTTACCATTGTGATGACAAGTGTTATTGATATATTACCCTATATTACAACTTGAAAGCCGTTACCAACCTTGACAACATGCCACAGCTAATTTATTGGTTTTACGTGTTCACAGCGATGTTACTTTTCATTATCAATATTAAAAATATCACGAAGATAAATTAACTTGTCTAATTCGCCACCTTGCGCAGCAGACTGTATTGCGCTAGTAGGTGCATGCATCAATTTATTCGCTAATTTAGTTGCCAACTCGCTAACAACAGCTTCAGCATCTTTACCACTTTTCAACTGTATTATTGCTTTTTCAAGTAATAGGTCACGCTCACTTAAACACTGGTTTCTAAAGTTAACTACGGTATCTTGCGTATTTAGGCCACGTAGCCACGCCATAAAAATACCTGATTGATTATTAACAATGTTTTCGGCTTCAACTGCTGCTTTACGGCGGTTTTCTAGGTTTTGTGCAATAATATTTTGTAAGTCATCAACGGTATATAAAAACACATCGTCTAAATCACCCACTTGTTCTTCAATATCACGAGGCACAGCTAGGTCAACCATAAAAATAGGCTGGTGGCGTCGTTTTGTTAAAGCCTGCTCTACCATTCCCTTGCCTATAATAGGTAAAGTTGAGCCAGTAGAACTGATGACAATATCAGCTTTACTCATGTGTTCAGGAATTTGCGCTAAAGTAATCACTTGTGCGCCAATTTTGTCGGCCATTTTTGACGCGCGCTCTATGGTACGATTAGCAACAGTGATTTTACCAACATTATTTTCATATAAATGTTTCGCCACTAGCTCAATGGTTTCACCTGCACCAACAAGCAATACTTTAGTTTTATGTAAACTGGCAAAAATATGCTTTGCTAAGTTAACACTAGCAAAAGCAACCGACACAGCGTTGGCACCTATGTCAGTTTCAGTACGAACTTGTTTAGCAACGCCAAAAGTACGTTGAAATAGTCGGTCCATTACCAGCGCCATAGAGCCTGCGGCTTTCGCTTGACTATAGGCTTGTTTCATTTGCCCTAAAATTTGAGGTTCACCTAAAACTAAAGAGTCTAAGCCGCAAGCTACTCGCATTATATGGTTGACCGCTTGTTGGTCTTGGTGCCAGTAGAGGCTAGGCAAAATAATAGAGGCTGGAACATTATGGTAATTTTCTAACCATTGCACTAAACGCTCTTGCGTTACTTTAACATCCCCTTCCTGAACAATATATAATTCAGTTCTGTTACAAGTTGATAAAATAGCAACTTCACGGCACTGCACTACCGACAACATTTCTTTTAGGGCAATAGAAAGGCGGTCGGGGTTAAAGGAAATTTTCTCCCTTACCGCAACAGGGGCAGTTTTGTGATTAATTCCAACAGCAACTATGGACAATGTAATAAACCTATTGATATTTTACTTATTAACAGAGTAAGTATAATGCAAGCTCTGTTGGGAAAGTATGATCTGTGATAAAAATCACTTAAAATGAAACAACCATTTTACAAAATAACAGCAGTAATTAAAAGGGATCAGCGCTAAGTAAAAAGCTTGCACAGTTGAATTGCATAAATTGCTGTGTTCCAATACTTACCTATTTTATTGGTGTTAGTAAAAAATGATCAAATCATTCACTCTGTTTTTCTACTTATTATTCACTGCTAGTATTTTGTTGTCGGGTTGTACAAGCCCGTATATCAAGCCGTTAGCAGACAAGAACAAAATAATTCCCCTACAGCAAAGAGCTCAAAAATTAAAAGAAAAAGCAGTTTGGCAATTACACGGGAAAATAGCGTTTATTCAACAAACTAACGCACAAGATAAACGTGAAAGCGCCTCGATAAAGTGGCAAGTTGATGAAAATGCGAAAACACAAACGTTGAATTTAACTAGCTACCTAGGTATTAATGTCCTTCATTTAACCTCTAACCAGCAACAACATTTAATTAAAGTAGATGGCAAAGAATACCGAAGTACTAACCTTTCAGATTTAATATACTCACTTACAGGTCTTATTTTACCGACAAAAGCACTCAGTTTTTGGTTAAAAGGCTTGCCTTATACAATAGATGACACACTGCAAGTAGACCAAGAAACACAATTACCCATAAGTATAATAAGTTACCACCATAATGCTACTTGGCAAATTCAATATAAAAAATACCAACGTTTTAATGGGATAGATATGGCGACACTGTTTACAATTAAAAAAGCAGACTTACTAATAAAAATAGCCGTAAAGGATTGGTCATTTAGCGATACACTATAATGGATTGGTAGTGTAATGACATAGCATCACCTGTAACAGTCAATAGCAATAATTAACGCCTGAATTTAAGTAGAAATTAATGAACAAAAGCAGCAAGATAGAGCAATTCTTTCAATTTCCCTCACCCGCAAAGCTTAATTTATTTTTGCATGTTGTTGGACAACGTACTGACGGTTATCACGAGTTAGAAACCCTATTTCAGTTTTTAGACTATAGCGATACCATTGAAATATCTGTTACAGACCACTCAACAATCGCGCTATTAACCCCCATCACTGGCGTAAAAAATGATGATAATTTAATTATAAAAGCTGCTCATTTACTGCAAAGCGCCATAACAAAAGAAGCAGACAAGCCAAAAAAAAGTGCCGCATTAAATTTACCTGGAGCCAACATTCGCATAAAGAAAAAGCTCCCCATGGGTGGTGGTTTAGGTGGCGGTTCATCAAATGCGGCAACTGTATTGGTGGCCTTAAATCATCTTTGGCAATGTGGTTTTACTACTGATGAGCTTGCCGAATTAGGGTTAAGTTTAGGGGCTGACGTACCTATTTTCATCCATGGTTTTTCTGCATTTGCTCAAGGCGTGGGCGAAAAGCTTACAGCGGCAAAACCTGATGAATGCTACTATCTGGTTTGTAAACCTAATATTAGTATTGCAACAGCCAGTGTTTTTGCGTCACCTGATTTACCAAGAACCACAGCCAAACTCGATAGTAAAGACATTAATAGCTTTTATGATGATTTATTCCAAAATGATAAATACCGTAATGATTGCCAAACGATGGTAATAAAACATTACGACGAGGTTGCCAAGTTACTCGCTTGGTTGGTAGAATACGCACCGGCTAGAATGACGGGGACAGGTGCGTGTGTATTTTCACGTTTTTCTAGTAAAAAAGCAGCTTATGAACTACAAAGAAAGCTCCCTCTTGGGATAGAGTCTTTTGTTGCGAAAGGTTTAAACAAATCGCCACTGCTTTGTGTTATTGAGCGTTTAAAAAACAAATAAACTTAAAAATTGGCTATTATAAACATACTTTATTTATGTTTACTGTAGCTACTACTATTAATGTCAAAAGTTTCTGAGGAACTGACTGTGCCTGACATGAAAATCTTTGCGGGTAATGCCACCCCTGAACTGGCAAAACAAATCGCAAATCGTTTGTATATTACGTTAGGCGAAGCCACTATAGGCAGTTTTAGCGATGGCGAAATTAGCTTTGAAATTAATGAAAATGTTCGCGGCAGTGATGTTTTTATTATCCAATCAACTTGTGCGCCGACTAATAATAACTTGATGGAACTAATTGTGATGATCGACGCCTTTCGTCGCGCATCAGCCGGCAGAATCACTGCGGTTGTTCCTTACTTTGGTTATGCCCGCCAAGACAGACGAGTACGTAGTGCACGTGTACCAATTACTGCCAAGGTGGTCGCTGACTTTTTATCGAGTGTTGGTGTTGATCGCGTATTAACGGTTGATTTACACGCAGAGCAAATTCAAGGTTTCTTCGATGTACCTGTTGATAACGCTTTTGGTACACCAATTTTATTAGAAGACATGAAAAATCGCGATCTAGACAACCCTGTGGTCGTTTCTCCTGATATTGGCGGTGTTGTTCGTGCCCGTGCGGTTGCTAAATTACTAGATGATGCCGACCTTGCTATTATTGATAAGCGTCGCCCAAAAGCTAATGTTGCACAAGTTATGCATATCATTGGTGATGTTCAAGGACGAGATTGTATTATTGTTGATGATATGATCGATACCGGTGGAACCTTAGCAAAAGCGGCCGAAGCATTAAAAGAACACGGCGCAAAACGTGTTATTGCTTACGCGACTCACCCTGTTTTATCAGGTAATGCGGCTGAAAACCTTAAAAACTCAGTTATTGACGAAGTTGTGGTTACCGATTCTATTCCTTTATCTGCAGAGATTAAAAAGCTTAAAATGGTACGTCAGCTAACCTTAAGTGGTATGTTAAGTGAAGCCATTCGTCGTGTATGTAATGAAGAGTCTATCTCTGCGATGTTTGATCACTAACGTTTAGTGCTTACACCATAACAAGTACACCAATAAAAAACAGATATTACTTGTAATATCTGTTTTTTATTCAGAAGTACAAAAGACTGTGTTTGATCAATTTTGCTGACCCTCCACCCACTAATGAAGCTTTGAGCCAAGAATAAGTTTAAGGAAATAAAGATAAATATAATAATAAATAGCTTTACTTCCATGCTAGTGTTATCATGCCGCGCCTTTTTTATCTAGCTAACTTTCTTTATTACTTCTTTATTGATTCTTAGCACGTTAAAAAAAAGCAACATCCTTGTTTTTGGTCGCAAAAAACAAGACTTAATTAATTATACAATATAAGAGTATATATCATGACTGATTTATTTACTTTGGATGCTGAAGTACGTACAGACTTGGGGAAAGGTGCGAGCCGCCGCCTACGTCACGCGAATAAAATTCCAGCGATCCTTTACGGTGAAGGCAAAGAATCAATTTCTTTAACCTTAGAACACAAAAATGTTTTACGTGCTCAACTTGAAGAATCATTCTACTCAAGCGTTTTAACGTTAAATGTAGATGGAAAGCCAGTTGAATGTTTGATCAAAGACATGCAACGTCATCCGTACAAAAACATTATTATGCATTTAGATTTCATTCGTATCAATGCAAAACACGTTATTCAAGCGAATGTTCCAATTCACTTCAATAATGAAGAAAGTGTTGTAAAACAAGGCGCAATGATCGTTCGTCACATGACAGAAATTGCAATTACTTGTTTACCAAAAGATTTACCTGAGTTTATTGATGTTGACGTAGCTGAATTAGAAGTTGGTCAAACAATACATTTATCTGATGTTAAATTCCCGAAAGGTGTTACATCTGATGAGTTAGTGAAAGGCGAAGAATATGACCAAGGTGTTGTTACCGCCAATGCACTTAAAACTCAAAGTGAAGAAGATGAAGATGATGCCGCTTCTGAAGAAGCAGCTACTGAATAATCAGCCTTTATTCAGTTAGCTATTCAATTAAGTGAATAATTAAGATGAATAGTTTATATGACTATTAAGTTGATTGCGGGGCTGGGAAATCCTGGCCCCGAATATACAAAAACACGCCACAATGCCGGTGTTTGGTTTGTTGAAGAACTAGCACAGCGCAATAACATATCGCTTCGCCCAGAAAAAAAATATGCCGGACTCTATGGCAAAGGTTTAATTGGTGGCGAACTAGTACATTTATTAATTCCCACTACTTTTATGAACCGAAGTGGTCAATCTGTCGCTCCTCTAGCAAATTTTTTCCGAATTACTGTCGATCATATACTGATTGCGCATGATGAATTAGACATGCTCCCTGGTACTGTAAAAATAAAACAAGGTGGCGGTCATGGCGGCCATAACGGCTTAAAAGATATTATTGCTCGCATGGCAAATAATAAAGAATTCTATCGTTTACGTATTGGCATAGGCCACCCAGGCCACCGAGATAAAGTGACTGGCCATGTATTAGGTAAAGCACCAAGCAGCGAACAAATCCTTATTGACAATGCCATAGATGAAGCAAGCCGTTGCTTTGACATCTGGCAAACTGACAGTTTACATAAAGCACAACAGCGTTTACATGCCTACAAAGGGGTGTAAATTAGCACTTATTTTGGCATCGTTTGTTTTAAATGAATAGTTTAATTGTATCGTTTAATGTCACTATCTTAAATATATTCACTCAGACACACGGTTTGCCGTAACAATCAAATTGACATCAATAAAAGCAGGTAAAAACTATGGGTTTTAAATGTGGTATCGTTGGCTTACCCAACGTTGGTAAATCAACATTATTTAACGCACTGACTAAAGCAGGCATTGAAGCTGCTAACTTTCCTTTTTGCACTATAGAACCAAACACTGGTGTAGTGCCTGTACCCGACCCACGTCTTGACCAACTTGCCGCAATTGTAAAGCCTGAGCGCGTACTTGCAACCACCATGGAGTTTGTTGATATTGCAGGCCTAGTTGCAGGAGCATCTAAGGGCGAAGGTTTAGGAAATAAGTTCCTCGCAAACATTCGAGAAACCGATGCTATTGGTCATGTTGTACGCTGCTTTGAAAATGACAACATTATTCATGTTGCTAATAAGGTGAGCCCTGTTGACGATATAGAGGTAATTAACACTGAATTAGCGTTATCTGATATGGACACTGCAGAGCGTGCTATTACTCGTTTAGCCAAAAAAGCAAAAGGGGGTGATAAGGATGCCAAGTTTGAAGTGCCTATTTTAGAAAAAATATTAAAGCATGTTGAAGAAGGCAATATGATTCGCTCTTTAGCATTATCTAAAGAAGAGAAAGCAGCCATTGGTTACTTAAATTTTTTAACCATTAAACCAACTATGTATATTGCTAATGTGAATGATGATGGTTTTGAAAATAACCCCTATCTTGATCAAGTAAAGAAAGTAGCAGATGCTGAAGGCGCTATTGTTGTTGCTGTTTGCGCTGAAATTGAAAGTGAATTATCTGAAATGGATGATGAAGACCGCCTTGAGTTTATGGCTGATCTTGGTTTAGAAGAGCCTGGCCTAAATCGAGTGATTAATGCTGGGTACTCTTTATTACATTTACAAACTTATTTTACTGCCGGTGTTAAAGAAGTTCGTGCGTGGACGGTTAAGCAAAATGCCACGGCTCCTCAAGCTGCTGGGGTAATCCATACAGACTTTGAAAAAGGTTTTATTCGTGCTGAAGTTATTGCTTTCGACCATTTTATTGAGTTTAATGGTGAGTCTGGTGCTAAAGATGCGGGCAAATGGCGCTTAGAAGGTAAAGAGTATGCAGTTAAAGATGGCGATGTTATCCATTTCCGCTTTAACGTATAACGAACAATCGGCTAATCGCGGTTATTAATTTATTATACCGCGAATTTTTTGTGTAGTTAACGGACAAATTGCACACCCATTAGCCAAATAAGCAAAAAGAAGTAATTTTTATAAAAAAACGGTTGACGTATGGCAGCCAGATTAGCATAATACGCGCCACTTGCTGAGAGGCAAGATGGAATGGCTACATAGCTCAGTTGGTTAGAGCACATCACTCATAATGATGGGGTCCCAGGTTCGAATCCCGGTGTAGCCACCATTTCACTCAACTTAGGTTTTGTGAAGTATAAAAAATATAATGCGGGTTTGGCGGAATTGGTAGACGCGCTGGATTTAGGTTCCAGTATCGCAAGATGTGAGAGTTCAAGTCTCTTGACCCGTACCATTTTTTATACAAGTAAAGACATTGCAGGGATATAGCCAAGCGGTAAGGCAGCGGGTTTTGATCCCGTCATTCAGAGGTTCAAATCCTCTTATCCCTGCCATTTTTTAAAAACATATTTATTGATTTTTTAAAATGGAATAGTAAAATCAAAACGGTTTTGCTCCGCAGTGATGTCAGAGGTTAAAATCCTCTTATCCCTGCCATTTACTTAAATCGGTTAAGTAAATACAATGTCATAACTCCCCCTGTAGGGATATAGCCAAGCGGTAAGGCAGCGGGTTTTGATCCCGTCATTCAGAGGTTCAAATCCTCTTATCCCTGCCATTTTTTAGATGGAAAAGCATAAACATCAAAACGGTTTTGCTCCGCAGTGATGTCAGAGGTTCAAATCCTCTTATTCCTGCCATTTTTAGATTGGAATAGTAAAAGTTCAAAGCGGGTTTGGCGGAATTGGTAGACGCGCTGGATTTAGGTTCCAGTATCGCAAGATGTGAGAGTTCAAGTCTCTTGACCCGCACCATTTCAACACACTAGTTCAAAAACCCCTAGGCGGCATTGTAGACGCGCTACTTATGTTAGAAAAATACGTTCCAGTCTCGCTATCACTTTATGTGA